>CAYTRM010000198.1:0-5584 GCA_964440225.1 uncultured Thermoleophilia bacterium
CTGCCAGGTCGTACGGCCGCCCGCAGGTCATCTTGCCCTCGGGGCACTCGCCGTGCACGCAGCCCGGGCCGCTGCCCTCGAAGAGCACCGGCGAGACCGCGCGCACGAGGCGGCGCATCTCCCAGGCGAGGGCGTTGATCTCCCACTGCGCGCGGCGGCAGCAGCGTACGGCGAAGAAGTGGCGCAGCTCGCGCGCGTTCATGGTGACGACGATCTTGGTCTCGGCGGCGTTCGGGAGCACGAAGCGGGCGTCCTCCTGGACGCTCTCGCGCGTGCGGCCCTCCGCGAGCCCCAGCTCGACGAGCCTGTCGTAGGCGACGCGCGCGTCGTCCATCGCCTTGGCGAACACGGCCGCCGCCTCGGGGACCGCGGCGACGCTGGGCGGCACGATGAAGCTGTCGGCCGACCCGAAGTTGACGTACCGCTGCGACTGCTGGTTGTAGCTGGCGACGCGGTGCCGGACGAGCTGGTGCGTGCAGGCTCGGCTGACGCCGTCCACGGCGAAGCTGAAGCCGGCGTGCTCGAGCGCCGAGTGGTGGCCGCTGCGCACGAGGATGCGGACCAGCTTGGCCACCTCGTCGTCACCCATCTCGTGCTTGAGGTCGACGGCGGACACGGGTGCGTAGCACAACCGACCCGCGATCGCGACGGCGCGGTCGGGGTCGGGCGTGTGCTGCAGAAGGGTCACGCGGAGCGTTGCGCTCATCGCACGCCCTCGTCAGGCCTTGGCGGCGTCAGCCTCGACGGGCTCGGCTTCGGAGGCCGCGGCCTCGACGGGCTCAGCCTTGGCGGGCTCGGCCTTGGCGGCCTTGGGGGCCATCTTGGCGGCCTTCGGCTCGACGGGCTCGGCACGCTTCTCGAGACGGCGCTTGAAGCGGTCGACGCGACCGCCGGAGTCGACCAGCTTCTGCTTCCCGGTGTAGAACGGGTGACACTGCGAGCAGAGTTCCACGTGCAGCTCCTTCTTGGTGCTGCGCGTCGTGAACGTGTTGCCGCAGCTGCAGCGCACGGTCGCCTCTTCGTACTGCGGATGGATATCCTTCTTCATCTTCACGGATCCCTTCGTGAGAAAACCCGGGTGGTGGCAGGCGTGGCCCGCACGGGGCCGAAGCGGGATGATACCACGAACGACCGCGCCGCTTCGAATCGTCCCCGGCGCCAAACACGGGTCCGGGTGCGGCGCGCGGAGGCGCGGGTACAGCCGCGCGGCATTCCTCCCTATACTCCATGCCGACCAGGCTGCGGGCGCGCCTGCGCGCCGCGTGCGAGACTGCCCCGAGGAGAGGACCGGATGCCGGACATGTTCGCCCACTATCTCGTCGCGGAGGCGGCCGCCCGACGTCTTCCCGACGACGTGGCCGCGCGCCTCGTCGGTGACGCCTTCGACGCGTACAAGGTGGGCGCCCAAGGCCCGGATGTGTTCTTCTACTCGCGCCTGGTGCGCGGTCGCCGCGGCCGCCCCAACCTCGCCCACCTCACGCACCAGCACCAGATGGCGGCGGCGTTCCGCAGCATGCTCGCCCGCGCCGCCGCGTCGCCCGAGGGGGAGCGGGGCGCCGCGTTCGCCTTCATCGCCGGGTACGCCGCCCACCTGTGTCTGGACGCGGAGGCGCACCCGTGGGTGCTCTACTGGACGGGGGACATCAGCGACGGCGCCGACCCGACGGCCAAGACCGAGGCCTTCCGCCGGCACGGGGTCCTCGAGGCGTCCATCGACGTCATCCTCACCCGCGAACGGTCGGACGACACCGCCTGGCTGCGCCGGCAACGGCTCCTGCGCCTGCCGCCGGCGCAGGCGACGACGGCCGCGACGCTGCTCAGCGGCATGCTGAGCGACGTGTACGGCGTGGCCTTCACTCCCGCGGAGGGGCGCTCGGCCTTCCGCGCCATGGAGTGGGTCTACACGACGATGAGCGATCCGCGCGCCCTGCCCACGCGGCTTCTGGGGATGGTCGCCCCCGCGGTCGACAAGGGCGGCGTCGTGCGCACCCAGATCTACCCGAAGACCCCGGCGCCCGCCGCCGCCCGCCTCTACGCCGAGCGGCGCGAGTGGTACTACCCCTCGCTGCCGGAAGAACCGCGCACCACGACGTTCGCGGAGATCCTCGAGACCGCGACGGCCCGGACGGCACGCTGCCTCGAGGCGATCGCCGCGGTGGCCGGCCGAGACGCGGCCGTGGACGAGGCGGTGGCCGTCATCGGCGACCGGAGCATGTTCACCGGACTGCCCTGCGACGACCCGCGTCCACGGGTGGCGTTCTCGCCGGACCGGGACCTCATCTGGGCGGGCGCCGCCCCGGCGTGACCGGCGCGGGCCGAGCCCTGCGATCGCCGCGGCGACGGCCGCCGCGGGACGGCCCGAAGGCGGCGACTACCGCGAGTTCTTGATCAGCGCGCTGAGGAACTCCGCGTTGTTCTTCGTCTCGCGCGTCTTCTTGATCAGCAGCTCGATGGCCGCCGCGGGGTCGAGACTGTGGAGCACGGAGCGCAGCTTCCAGACGGCGGCGGCCTCGGCGGGCTCCATGAGCAGTTCTTCCTTGCGCGTGCCCGTCATCTCGATGTCGATGGCCGGGAAGATGCGCTTGTCGGCGAGCTTGCGGTCAAGCCTGATCTCCATGTTGCCGGTGCCCTTGAACTCCTCGAAGATCACCTCGTCCATGCGCGAGCCGGTATCGACGAGCGCCGTGGCGAGGATGGTGAGCGAGCCGCCCTCCTCGATGTTGCGCGCCGCGCCGAAGAACTTCTTGGGCGGGTACAGCGCCGTGCTGTCGACGCCGCCCGAGAGGATGCGGCCGCTGGCCGGGGTGTTGAGGTTGAAGGCGCGGGCCATGCGCGTGATCGAGTCGAGCAGGACGACGACGTCGCGTCCCAGCTCGACGAGCCGCTTGACGCGGTCGAGGACGAGCTCGGTGACCTGCACGTGGTTCTCGCTCGGCTGGTCGAACGTGCTGGCCACGACCGTGCCGATCACGGAGCGCTGCATGTCGGTGACTTCTTCCGGACGCTCGTCGACGAGCAGGACGAAGAGGTCGATGTCGGGGTTGTTGGCGGCGATGGAGTTCGCCAGCTTCTTGAGGATCGTCGTCTTGCCGGCCTTCGGCGGAGAGACGATGAGGCCGCGCTGGCCCTTGCCGATGGGACACAGCAGGTCCATGATGCGCGCCGCCGTGTCGTGCTCGTCGGTCTCCAGACGGAGCCGCTCCTCGGGGAACAGCGGCGTGAGCTTCTCGAACACCGGGCGCTGGCGCGCGGCGTCCGGGTCCATGCCGTTGATGCCGTCGATCTTGAGGAGGGCGTTGTACTTCTCGTTGTCCTTGGGCTCGCGCACCTGGCCGGCGACCTCGTCGCCGCGGCGCAGACCGAAGCGGCGGATCTGGCTGAGGCTCACGTAGACATCGCGGTCGCCCTGGCTGAACCCGCCCGTACGGAGGAAGCCGAAGCCGTCGGGGAGCACGTCGAGGATGCCGGTGCAGGGGATGGTCGGACGGTCGTCGCGCTGCTCGCCGCCTCCGCCTCCGCCACCGCCACCGCCGCCGCCCTGGCGCTGCTTGTCGCGACCGCGGCGGCCCTTGCTCTTGCCCTGGCGCTGCTGACCCTGCTGCTGACCCTGCTGCTGGCCGCCCTGCTGCTGGCCCTGCTGCTGGGCGCCGCCCTGAGGCGATCGGTCGGCGTCGGCGTCGGCGGCGGGCCTGTCGGCGGCCGGCTTGTCGGCGGGCTGCCCGTCGGAAGCAGTCTCGTCCGCGATCGGCCTGTCGGCGGTCGCGGAGACATCGGGGGGGCTGGCGCCGGCCGACTTGTCGGCGGCCGGCTTGTCGGCGGCCGGCGGGGCGGGAGCGGGCGTGTCGGCCGCGGGGGCGGCGGGAGCGGGCTTGACGGCGGCCGGTTTGTCGGCCGCCGGCTCGACGGCCGCGGGAGGCGGCGCCGGAGTCGCAGCCGCGGCTGCGCGCGGCGCCTTGGCGGCGGCCGGTTTGCGCGCCGGTGCGGCGGCGGTCTCGACCGCCGGCTCGTTCGGTACCGTCATCTGTTCTGTTTGTTCGTCAGTGCTCATGGGCTCCCGTGACTCCCGGCGTCGCCCAGCGTGGCTGTGCGCCACGGCGCTGGGGAGATGCCATACGAGTAGAGGTGGATGATGCGATGGAAGGCGGAGTCCGTGCGGGCTCCGCTGCAGAGTATGTCATACCGCGCAAGAGATTCCCAGTACGCTCGTGGACCGTCGCCACCGACGGTGCGGACCCGGCCGGCGCCCGGAGACCCTCCGGGGATCACAGGACGCGAGCGGGATCCCCTGCGTCACGCCCGGCGCAAGAAGGCTCCATGCGACGTCGCGACGGGAAACGGGGACACTCAGTGTATCGGATGGACGCTCCGTAACTGAAGCCCCCGCCGCGCGGCGGCAGCGGCGCGGCGCCCGCGGTCCGGCTCAGGCGCGCGGGTCCCACAGGGGCGGCGGCCCGGCGTCGGAGTCGGCGCCCTCCTCCTCCACCCGGCGCAGGATCATCCCCAGCACCTCGTTGAGGTTGGCGTCGAGGCTCGGTCCGTCGATGACCGGGGCGCCGAGCGCCTGGGCACGGCCGACGATGTACTTCTGGATGCGGCGGATGTCGGAGAAGTGCTCGATGTACCGCCGCAGCGGGCGGATGCCCCCTGTCTCCCACTCGCGCACCGTGAAGTTGCCGCGGTGACGGTCCTTGTCGCCGATCGCGAGCACGAACTCGAGGACGATGGCCTCGCCCCAGCGCGAGCGGTCCAGGTACCCGGGGACGACGTGCACGCCCTCCACCACGAGGCGCTGGGCCTCATCGATGCCGCGGGCTATGAGCGCTTCGATGCCGACGGACACGGCCTTCGTCTGCTCGATGAACCCCATCTTGCTGAGGTCGGTCTCACGGGGTACGGGCACGCGCACGGCCGACGCGGCGTCGAACGACGAGGTGTGGATGGCCGGCATCAGCTCGGGGGCGAAGAAGGCGCGCATCGTCTGGCGGACCATGTCGGTGCTGATGACCCGGGTGATGCCGAGCCGATGGGCCAACTGGGTCGCCAGCGTGCTCTTGCCGACGCCGGTGGCGCCGCCGATGAGCACGATGAGGGGAGTCTCCAGGCGGCGGAGCTTCTGCCACTGGCGGAAGCGCTCCATGAGGACGTCGCCGGCGGCCGGCCCCAGCTGCTCCAGCGCGATCTCGCGCAGGTCGCCGAGGGTGAGCGCCGCCGGGCCGCGGCGCCGCAGGCGCCGCTCCACGGCGGCGGCCACGTTGTAGGCCAGCTCGGGCGCCAGGCCCGTGGACATCAGGGTTTGCGCCATGAGGCCCTTGCTGAACGGCGCGGAGGCGCCCTCGTCGACGAGCGGCGTGTCGCGGTCGTCGGTCGTCATCAGGCTCCCGGCGCGTCCCGGCCGGCGCCCCCGGCGAGCCGCTCCGCGCGGCGCGCCGCGAAGCGGCCGGCGGCGAGGTCTGCCAGGCGGTCGACCGCCGGCCCCAGCTCGCCGGCGAGGGCCACCGGCTCGTTGTCGCAGAACACGAGCTCGCGTCCGGCCGCGGCGGCGGCCTCCGCGACCACGTCGACGGCCGCCGCCTTGATCTCGGTG
>CAYTRM010000199.1:0-5578 GCA_964440225.1 uncultured Thermoleophilia bacterium
GGCGGGCGAAGGAGCTGGCGGCGGCGGACGCCGGCGCATGAGCACGGCGCGTGACCAGGCGGGACCGCAGCGGCAGCCTCTTCTGCCGCTGCGGTCCGACTTCGACGTCCGCTTTCACGACGCGGACGCGATAGAGCCCCTCCGCGACGCGACGCTCCGCCTCCTCGAACGCACGGGCGTGCGTTACCAGTCACCCAAGGCCTTCCGCATCCTGCGCGAGGCCGGCGCGCTCGTGGATGAAGGGTCTGACCGCGTGCGTCTGCCCCGCGCGCTGGTCGAGGAGGCCCTCGCGGCGGCGCCGCGCACGTTCACGCTCGCCGCGCGGGACCCCGAGCGCGACCTCGACCTGGGGTCCGGCTACACCTACGGCACGAGCGACGGCTGCGGCGTGGAGGTGATCGACTGGCGCACGGGCGAACGCAGGACGTCGACGAAGGCCGACCTCGCCGACATCACGCGCATGCAGGACTGCCTCGGCTCGATCAGCTTCTGGTGGCCGACGGTCAGCGCCGGCGACTGCGGCGAGACGGCGCAGCTGCACGAGATAGAGACCGGCTGGAACAACACGAGCAAGCACCTCATGGGCATGGTGCAGGGCGAGGGCCTCGCCCGCGCGGCGGTCGAGATGGCGCGGGCTGTGGCCGGCGGGGCCGACGAGCTCCGTCGCCGGCCCGTGATGAGCGACCTCATCGGCACCGTGTCGCCGCTCACCAACGACAAGGACGGCATCGAGGCCGGCTTGGTCTTCGCCGAGGCCGGCGTGCCCGTGTGTTACGTGACGATGCCCAATCTGGGCACCACGGCGCCGGCGACCAAAGCCGGCGCCTTCGTCGTCGGCGCCGCCGAGATCGTCAGCGCGGCAGTCCTCCACGAACTCGCGGCCCCCGGCGCCCCCGTGATGGGGTCGATCATGCAGATCTACGCCGACCCGCGGACCGCCCTCACGATGACGTCTCCGCTCGACGACCGCTGCCGCTTTCTCGCCACCGAGCTGCTGCACAGCTTCGGTTTGCCGGCCCTCGGCCCCTTCGGAGGCACGGATGCCACGGAGGCCGGCTCGTGGCAGGCCGGCGTGGAGACGATGCTGCAGCTGCTCCAGGTGCCCCTGGACGGCTGCGAGCTCTACACCGGCATCGGGCTGACGACCACCTACAACCTCTTCACGCCCGAGAACCTGATCCTCGACGACGACCTGTACCACCGCGCCCGGCACGCCTTTCTCGACATACCCATGGACGAGGAGTCGCTGGCGCTCGACGTGATCGACGCGGTCGGCCCGGGAGGGCACTTCCTGGCGCAGCCGCACACGCGGCGCCACATGCGGAGCGCGGTCGTGCGCGCCGTGAGCCAGGAGATCGCGGACGACGGCCAGCACTACCGCGACCCGGTGGAGGTGGCGCGAGAGCGTGCGCTGGACATCCTCGAGCACTACGAGCCGGATCCGCTCCCCGAGGCCACCCGGAGCGCGCTGCGCAGCATCGTCGAGGCGGCCGACCGGTCGGTGCGCGGCTAGGCGCACACCCCGGAGGCGCCGCCCGGCGGAACCGGCGGCGAGGCGCCCGTGGGCGCCTCGCCGCCCCCGTCTACTCGAGCAGCATGCGGTCGACGGCGAACGCCTCGCCGGCGACCTCGTGGAACTTCTCGATCAGGTCGCCCACCTCGAGCGCGGCCTTCTGCTCCTTGTCGAGGTCGAGGACGACGCGGCCGCCGTGCATCATCACGAGCCGGTCGCCGTAACGCAGCGCCAGCTCCATGTTGTGGGTGACCATGAGCGTCGTGAGGCCGCGCTCGGTGACGATCGCCGCTGTGAGGTCCATGATCGTCCCCGCGACCTTGGGGTCGAGCGCGGCTGTGTGCTCGTCGAGCAGCAGCAGGCTCGGCTCGGCGATGGTGGCCATGAGCAGCGACATCGCCTGCCGCTGCCCGCCGGAGAGCTTGTTGACGCCGGCCTTGAGCCTGTCCTCGAGCCCCATGCCGAGACGCGAGAGCTGCGCGCGCATGACCTCGCGGCGACGGTGGGTAACGCCGCGGCGCAGGCCGCTGCGCTTCTGGCGCAGCAGCGAGATCGCGAGGTTCTCCTCGATGGTCATCGACGGCGCCGTGCCGGCGCGGGGATCCTGGAACACACGGCCGATCAGGCGGCTGCGGACGTGCTCCGCCTGCCGCGTGACGTCGCGGTCGCCGAGAAGGACCTGGCCGGCGCTGACGGGGAAGGCGCCGGCGACCGCGTTGAGCAGCGTCGACTTGCCCGAGCCGTTGGAGCCGATGA
The DNA here is from genome assembly GCA_964440225.1 of uncultured Thermoleophilia bacterium. Taxonomy (GTDB): domain Bacteria; phylum Actinomycetota; class Thermoleophilia; order UBA2241; family UBA2241; genus CAIXSE01. The sequence goes on from CAYTRM010000199.1 coordinate 2,270, forward strand.
TGGTGACGAACTGGTCCGCCGGCACGACGAGATCGATCCCGTTGAGCGCCACGACCTCGTTGGCCGTGCCGGGGAAGAACACCTTGCGCAGGCCGCGCAGCTCGAGGGGGGCCGGGGCGCTCACAGCCGCACCACCTTCCGGCGGACGGTGGGTATGGAGAGCGCGATGACGACGAGCAGCGCCGTGAGCAGCTTGAGGTCGGTCGGCGCGATGCCGAGGCGAAGGCTGATGGCGATGAGCAGCCGGTACACGATGGAGCCGCCGATGACGCTGAAGAGGACCCAGCCGACGCTGCGCACACCGAAGATGACCTCGCCCATGATGACCCCGGCCAGGCCGGCGACGATCGTCCCGATGCCCATGCCCACGTCGGCGAAGCCCTGTTGCTGGGCGACCAGCGAGCCGGTGAGAGCGACGAGCCCGTTGGCAAGGGACAGCCCGACGATGCGCGTGAAGTTGGTGTTGGTGCCCATGGCGCGGATCATCTGCTCGTTGTCGCCGGTGGCCAGCAGCGTGAGCCCGAACTCCGTGTGCAGCAGCCAGTCGAGGAAGTACTTGACGACGATGGCGAGCGCGGCGACGGCGAGGACGACGTTCCACCCCACCATGGTGAGCGAGAACAACGCCCCGATCTTGTCGAAGATGACCTCGACGCCGAGCAGCGGCGTGTTGCTGCGCCCCATGATCCGCAGGTTGACGGTGTACAGCGCCGTCATCGTGAGGATGCCGGCGAGCAGCTTGGGGCCGTAGTTGGTCGAGTCGTTGTCCCCGGACTTGAGCAGGAGATGCAGAAACCCGGTGACGACGCCGGCGCACAGCCCCGCGCCCACGCCGGCGGCGGTGGCGACGAGCGGCGACTGCCCGCCCACGATGAGGGCGCCGGTCACCGCCGCCCCGAGCGGCAGGCTGCCGTCGACGGTGAGGTCGGGGAAGTCGAGGACGCGGAAGGTGAGAAAGACTCCGAGGACCATGAAGCAGTAGATGAGGCCCTGCTCGAGGGCGCTGGAGATGATCACTTCCACGTGCCGCTCACTTCCGTAGTCGGGGCCGGGACCGCTGTGCGCGGTCCCGGCCCCGTCGATTCTATCGTGCCTGCGCCCGCTGTGGGCGCGAGACGCCTCAGAACTTGTTGACGGCCTCGCTCACGAGCTCGTCCGGGAGGGTGACGCCCTGCTCCGCGGCGGCCTTCTCGTTGATCGAGAGCTGCAGGTTGGCCGCGTACTCCACCGGGATCTCCGCGATCGGCGTGCCGCCGAGGATCATCGCGGCCTGGTAGCCGGCCTGCATGCCGAGATCTTTGTAGTCGAAGCCGTAGCCGGCCGCGGCGCCGCGCTTGACGCTGTCGGTGTCGCCGGCGAGCAGCGGGATCTTGGCCTCGTTGCAGACCTTGACGATCGCCTCGAGGGCGGTGACGGCGGTGTTGTCGCCGATCACGGCGATGGCGTCGACGCGACCGACGAGCGACTTGGCAGCGGCCTGCACCTCGGAGGAGTTGCCCGCCGTGGCGTCGATGATCTCGAGCCCCATGGCGCCGGCAGCCTCTTTGGCGGCGTCGACGATGTACACCGAGTTCGACTCGCCGGCGTTGTAGACGATGCCGACCGTCTTGGCGTCGGGGTTGAACTGCTTGGCGAGCTCGAGGATCGGCTCGACGGGCTGCAGGTCGCTGACGCCGGTGACGTTGGCGTCGGGAGCCTCGGCGTCGGCGACGAGGCCGGCGCCCACGGGGTCGGTCACGGCGGTGAAGACGATCGGCGTCGTCTTGTCGGCCTTGACCACGGCCTGGGTGGTCGGAGTCGCGACGCCGAGGATCAGGTCGAGCCCGTCGGCGGCGAACTTCTGGGCGATGCTGGCGGTCGTCGCCATGTCGCCTTCAGCGTTCTGCATGTCGTAGGTGACGTTGCTGAAGCCCTTCTCGGCGAGGGCCTCCTTGAAGCCTTCCACGGCCGCGTCGAGCGCCGGGTGGCTGACGATCTGCGTGATACCGATCTTGTAGGCCTTGCTGGTATCGGCGCTGGGGCTGCTCGAGGTGTCCGAGCTCTCCCCACCACAGCCGGCGACGACTCCGCCCACGGCGACCAACGCCACGAGCGTGACCAGCAACCCTACCTTGAGTGCGCGAGGCATCTCTCTCCTTTCGACCACGGACGAATGAGCGATTCTAGTGCGCCGCGGCCGCCGCGCACAACCCCAACTCTCATGATTATTCATGGTCTACGCGATGGCGTCGGTGCTTCCGAGGCCACGGACGACTCCATTGGGCCACAGAATACTCCATTAGTGCATGGACGCTCACCCGAGCAAGGCGCTCCGCGCGCGCCCCGTCTGGGACGCCGAAGGGCGGGGCCGCTCGCGGCCCCGCCCTTCGGCTCACTCCCGACGACGAGCCTGTCGTCGTGACCGGCAGGCGCGCGGCGGGCGGGCCTCCCGCCCCTCCCCGCGCCGGCTCACGCCACTACAGGCGCGCCCGCTCCTTGAACCGCTCGACGCAGTTGATCGGGATGTCGAGCAGCTTGCTGATGTTGAACTTGGCCTCCATCATGCCCGGCTCCGCGGGGTGCGTGGAGGACGTCATGGTGAGCAGCCCCAGGCCGTGCTCCTGCCGGAGCAGCTCCATGGCGACGGGATCGCTGAGGTCGCGGGTGCCGCAGCCGAGCTTGCCGGCCACGTACTCCTTGGCCTCCTTGAGACGCATGCGCCGGGTCATCTGCATACGAGCGACGAGGTCTCCCGCCGCGCGCATACCGCCCATGCCGGACGCCTGCGTGTGCGCGCCCTCCATACCGAGAGGGTCGCCGGTGCCCACCTAGTAGCCGTCGATCTTGAGGATCTCGACGAAGGCCTTGCTCGCCCGCGAGGTCGCGTCGGCCGGCGGGAACAGGCAGGTCGGCACGCCGCCGACGCCCATGCCCACGTTGACGTGCACGGGGATCTCGGCGATCTCCGCGGCGGGCTTGATGAAGGTGATCGCCCGGGCGATGTTCCAGGCGGTCGACTTGCCGGTGTTGATGTTGACAGCCGGACCGTAGATGCTGGCGCCGGCCGCCTGGACCATGCGGAGCTGGTCCTTGGGCCACATGCCGGCGAGCCGTTCGCCGTCGAACTCGAGCTGGCCGTGCATGCCGAGCACGAACTCGGCGGCCATGCCGATCTCGATGCCCAGCCACGGATACTTGTCGCGCAGCTTGCGGCAGGCGGTGAGGGCGGCGAGGAAGTCGGCGTCGCCCGCCGCCCCGGTGGTGTCCATGTCGATGCCGTCGGCGCCGGCCTCGATCATGGCGTCGGCGACGAAGTCGATGTCCTCGACC
>CAYTRM010000200.1:0-5557 GCA_964440225.1 uncultured Thermoleophilia bacterium
CGTCGACGCGGTCGTCAAGGGCGTGCGCAAGACGACGTCGCGCTGGGGCGGCCGGCTCGAGCCCTTCAACGTGTGCGACCTGCTGCTGCACCCCGGCCGCTCGCTCTACACGGTCACGCAGGCGCAGCTCGTCGACGTCTTCGCGCATCTGCGCGACGACCGCGAGGCGCTGACGGCCGCGGCGGTCGTCTGCGAGGCCGCGGCCGGCCTCACGCCGGAGCACGAGCCCGAGGAGCGGGTGTTCGCGCTGCTGCGCAACACGCTGCGGGAGCTCGACCGCGGCCTGTGCGGGCCGGCCGCCCAGGCGCCGCTCGTGCTCGGCGCGCTGCTCAAGCTGCTGTACGAGGCCGGCTACCTGCCCGTGCTGGACCAGTGCGCCGCCTGCGGCGCCGGCGACAGGGCGCTGGGCTTCTCCTCCGCCAAGGGGGGGCTCGTGTGCGGCCGGTGCCTGGGCGACGCCGTACCGATCACTCCGGAGGCCGTCGACGCCCTTCACGCCGCCGTCGGCCGGCCGCTCGCCGAGCTTCGCGCGGAGCCTCCGTCGGAGGCCGTCGCCGAGGCGCTGCGCGACGCGCACGCGCTCTACTCGTATCACACGGGGTCGCAGCTGCGGGCGCTGCGCTTCGCCGGCAAATCCGGCTGAGGAACGGCCACCGCTGAGGCGCTCGCCACGCGCCGGCCGTGGGCGCCGCCGCGGGCGGGGGGAGGGACCGCCGAACGGGCGCGGCGCTCGCGTCGCCGTCGCGCTCTCCTCGCGAACGCTCGCGTCGCCGTCGCACGCGCACCCGCCGGCCGCAGCCGCCCTCTTGCGAACGGCCTCACCGGAGTGTACCCACAGTGGACAACGCGCCCATGGAACATTCGTCGTCCCCGCCGCGCGCACCGCTCCGGGGCTCGTCCGGCGGTCGTTGTCGCGCCGGCGCTCAGCCTGCTAGAATCGGCGTTCCGACTCGAAAGGACACGTGACCGACCACGCCCCGGGCGAAGCCGCCTCCCGCGAGCTCCCCACGTTCCAGCAGATCATCGCCCGTCTTCAGGCCTTCTGGGAACAGCAGGGCTGCGTCGTCGTCCAGCCGTACCACACCGAGGTCGGCGCCGGCACCTTCAACCCCGCGACGTTCCTGCGCTGCCTCGACGCACGCCCCTGGCGCGCCGCCTACGTGGAGCCTTCCATGCGCCCGACCGACGGGCGCTACGGAGAGAACCCCTATCGCCTCGGTCACTACTACCAGTACCAGGTGGTCATCAAGCCGTCGCCGGCCGACATCCAGGACGTCTATCTGCAGTCGCTCTCCGCTCTCGGCATAGACCTCGCCCGGCACGACGTCCGGTTCGTCGAAGACAACTGGGAGGGCCCCACGCTGGGCGCCTGGGGCCAGGGCTGGGAGGTCTGGGTCGACGGCATGGAGGCCACGCAGTTCACGTACTTCCAGCAACTCGGCGGCTTCGACCTGGATCCGATCACGATCGAGATCACCTACGGCCTCGAGCGTCTCGCCATGTACCTGCAGGGCGTCGACAGCGTCTACGACCTCGTGTGGTCGCGCTGGGACGAGGGCGGGGAAGAGGTCACGGTCACCTACGGCGACGTGTACCGGGAGAACGAGCGCCAGTTCAGCCGCTACAGCTTTGAGATCGCCGACACCGAGATGCTCTACCGTCACTTCCGCGAGCACGAGGCCGAGGCGCTGCGGTGCATCGAGGCCGGCCTGCCGATCCCGGCGTACGACCACGTGCTCAAGTGCAGCCACGCCTTCAACATGCTCGACGCCCGCGGCGTCATCAGCGTGACCGACCGCACCATGCACATCGGTCGCGTGCGCGACCTCGCGCGCAAGGTCGCCGGGCTGTACCTCGAGGTCGTCGGCGACGGGCGCGACGACGCGGCCGACGCGGCGGCGGAGGCCGGCGGCGAAGCCGCTCCGGCCGGCGGCAAGGCGGACGCGTGAGCAGCGGCCGCAGCCAGGCCGTCGAGCGGGGCGCCGAGGGCGCACCGCACCGCACCCTGCTGGTCGAGATCGGCTGCGAAGAGCTCCCGTACAAGGTCTGCGAATCGGTGATCCGGCAGCTCGACGACAAGCCCGACTCGCCGGGGCTGGCGCGCGCGCTCCTCGAGGAGCAGCGCCTGCTCGAGGCCGGCGCCGCGGTCCGCACCCTCGTCTCGCCGCGGCGCATCGCCGTGCTGGTCGAGGGGGTCCCCGAGCGGCAGACCGCGAGGACCGACGACTACCGCGGCCCCAAGGCCGAGATCGCCTACGACGCCGAGGGCGGCCTCACCAAGGCCGGGCTGGGATTCGCGCGCTCGCGAGGGGCCCGGCCCGAGGACGTGCGCCGTGAGGTCGTCGACGGCACCGAGTTCGCGGTCGTCCGCGTCGAGTCGGAGCGCCGGGAGGCCCGCGAGGTCGTCCCGGAGGTCGTCTCCCGGCTCGTCGCCGGTCTGCAGATCCCGCGCGGCATGCGCTGGGGCGCGCGGCCGGCCGGCGCGAGCGACCACCTGCGCTTCTCGCGCCCGATCCGCTGGCTCGTCGTGAAGCTCGGCGAGGAGACGCTGAGCGGGGAGTTCTACGGCCTCCCGCTCGGCGACGCCTCCCGTGGCCACCGCGTCCTCGGCGGTCCGGTCACCGTGACGGCCGCCGACCGCTACGAGGAGTTGCTCGCCGCGCAGAAGGTCATCGTCTCGCAGGCGGAGCGCCGCCGCCTCATCGTCGAGGGCCTCGACGCCCGCGCCGCCGAGGCCGGCGGCGAGTGGTCGGACCCGGGCGACGTGCTCGCGGAGGCCGTGTACCTCGCCGAGTGGCCCAGCGTTGCGCGCGGCGCATTCGCCGAGCGGCATCTGCGTCTGCCCGGCGAGGTGCTGGTCACGGCCATGCAGAGCCACCAGCGCTACTTCCCGGTGCGCGACGCCGGCGGCAGGCTGCTGCCGGCCTTCCTCTACGTCTCCAACGGTGACCCGGCCGCGGCCGACCTCGTCACGCGCGGCAACGAGCGCGTGCTCGACGGCCGTCTCGACGACGCCGAGTTCGCCTACGACCGCGACATCGCCGAAGGCCTCGACACCATGGCCGACCGGCTCGGCAGCGTGGTGTTCCACGAGAAGCTCGGGTCGCTGGCCGACAAGGCGCAGCGGCTCGGAGGCCTGGTCGCGGGCCTCGCCGCCGCGCCCGGTGTCTCCGCGGCCACCGGCGGCAACGGCTCGTCGGCGCCCCTCGACGAGACGGTCCGGGTGGCCGCGCGCCTCGCCAAGGCCGACCTGGTGAGCCAGGTCGTCATCGAGTTCCCCGTCCTGCAGGGCGTCATGGGCGGTCTGTACGCGGAGGCCGGCGGCCTCGGCGGGCCGGTCGCCCGGGCCGTCGGCGAGCACCACCGGCCGCTGTCCGCGACGGCGCCGCTTCCGGGTACGGTCGCCGGCGCCCTGCTGGCGATCGCCGACAAGGCCGACAACATCGCCGGCGCCTGGGTCGCGGGGCAGAAGCCGTCCGGCTCCCGCGATCCCTACGGGCTGCGCCGGGCCGCGATGGGCATCGTGCGCGTCGCTCTCGACTACAGCCTCCGGTTCTCGCTCACCGGCCTGCTCACGTCCGCCGTCGATCACTTCGAACTGCAAGGCATCGAGGGCCTCGACGACGCGCGCCGCGCGGCGATCGTCGCCGAGACGGCCGCGTTCGTGCGCGAGCGCCTGCAGGTGCTGCTGCTCGACGAGGGGCTGCCCTTCCCGAGCGTGGAGGCGGCGCTGGGCTCTCCGGCCGGGGACCTCCCGGCCGTGGCGTCCCGGGCCCGCGCGTTCGCCGCACTGGCCGGGCGCCAGATGTTCGAGGACGCCGTCACCGCCTTCAACCGCTGCGCCGCGCTGGCCGCGAAGGACCCGGCGGCCGAATCGCGCCACGTCGATCCGGCGCTGTTCGCCGACGACGCCGAGCGGGAGCTTGCGGCGGCGCTCGACGCCGCGCGCGGGCCGCTCCTCGACGCGCTCGACCACCTCGAGCTGGAGAGCGCCATCGCCGCCGCCGCCGTCCTGCGGCCGGCCGTCGACCGTTTCTTCGACGCCGTCCTCGTGATGGATCCGGACGAGGCCGTGCGCGCCAATCGCCTCGCGCAGCTCGCCGCCGTCACCGGCCTGATCGGCCGCATCGGAGAGTTCAGCCGCCTGCCTCTCGCGCAGGCGTGATCCACGACGACTTCACGGAGCTCACTCACGCGCCCGCCGCGACACGACGGAACGAGATTCCAAGGGGAGGCACCTGTGTCTGACAAGCACGTCTACCGGTTCAACGAAGGCAACAAGAGCATGAAGGAACTGCTCGGTGGCAAGGGGGCGAACCTCGCGGAGATGACCGTGATCGGCCTGCCCGTGCCGCCCGGCTTCACCATCACCACCGAGGTCTGCAACTACTACTCCGCGAACGGCGGCTACCCCGGCGGCGTCGACGACCAGGTCGAGGCCGCGCTCGCCGCGCTCGAGGCCGACACCGGCAAGACCTTCGGCGACGACGGAGGTCCGCTGTTGCTCAGCGTGCGCTCCGGTGCCCGCGCCTCGATGCCCGGCATGATGGACACGATCCTCAACCTGGGCCTCAACGACACCACCGTCCAGGGCGTGATCTCGAGCACCGGCAACCCGCGCTTCGCCTACGACTGCTACCGCCGCTTCGTCAGCATGTACGGCGACGTCGTGCTCGGCTGCAAGCCCGAGAGCGACGACGAGGGCGACGTGTTCGAGGAGCGCCTCGAGGCGATGAAGAAGGCCAAGGGGGCGGAGTTCGACACCGACCTCACCGCCGACGACCTCAAGGAGCTCGTCGCCGAGTTCAAGGCGGCCGTCAAGGAGCGCACCGGTCACGACTTCCCCGACGACCCGCGCGACCAGCTGTGGGGCGCGATCAGCGCCGTCTTCGGCAGCTGGGGCAACGACCGCGCCGTCGCCTACCGGCGCATGTACGGCATCCCCGACGACTGGGGCACCGCCGTCAACATCCAGACGATGGTGTACGGCAACACCGGCGACGAGAGCGGCACCGGCGTGGCCTTCACGCGCAACCCCGCCAGCGGCGAGAACGCCTTCTACGGCGAGTTCCTGGTGAACGCCCAGGGCGAGGACGTCGTCGCCGGCGTGCGCACGCCGCGCCAGGTCATCGAGCTCAAAGACGTGTGGCCGGACGTCTACGACGAGCTCATGGCGGTCCGCCAGACGCTCGAGAGCGAGATGCGCGACATGCAGGACTTCGAGTTCACGATCGAGAAGGGCCGCCTCTTCATGTTGCAGACGCGCAACGGCAAGCGCACCGGCCTCGCCGCGATCCGCATCGCCGTCGACATGTGCGACCAGGGGCTCATCAGCCCCGACGAGGCGCTCATGCGCATCGAGCCCGAGCAGCTCAACCAGCTGCTGCGGCCCATCTTCGGGCCGGAGGACAAGCTGAGGGCAGTGAACGAGGGCCGGATCAAGGCCAAGGGCCTGCCCGCCGGCCCCGGCGCCGCCAGCGGCCGTGTCGTGTTCAGCGCCGCCGACGCCGTCGCTTGGGCCGCCAAAGGCGAGCAGGTGCTGCTGGTCCGCGACTTC
>CAYTRM010000201.1:0-5556 GCA_964440225.1 uncultured Thermoleophilia bacterium
GGGCGGGGGCGGCGGGGTTGTGCGGCTCGCCGGTGGGGCGCCGCACGGCGGCGTGCTCGAGCTGATCGCGCGCCAGGTCTACGCCGGCGGCTTGCGCAACAACCGCGACTTCCTCCTGCCGCGTCTCCGGGAGGCGGAGGACGACCGTGCGGGGCGGCCGGGAGACGGCGCGGCCGCAGGCCGCTACGCCGGTCCGGTCGCGGAGCAGGAGCCGATCGTGCTCGCGCTCTTCGACCCGCAGACCTCCGGCGGGCTGCTGATGGCCGTCGCGCCGGAGGAGCACGCCCTTCTCGTCGGCGAGCTGGCTCGCGCCGGCGTCGGCGCGTGGACGGTCGGCGAAGTAGTGGCGGGCCCGGCCGGCGCGCTCGTCCTGGAGGCCTGACGGTGCCTCCGGGCGCGCCCGTCAAGATGCCCCGCTGGCGCGCCGACGGCCGGGTCGATCCCTCGGCCGTCGAGCCCGACGACGAGGAGCGGGCGGCCGGACCCGACGGCCCCTCTCGCGGCGTCGTCGTGCGCGCCTTCTCCGTGCTCCCGTTCCTGCTGGTGGCGGCTCTCGGGCTGATCGCCGTCGTGAGCTGGGTGCTGATCATCGTCCTCGGCATCGGTTCCGGAGAGCCGATCTGGCGGGCGGCCCTGGGGCTCTCGGTGGGTCGCCTGCTGTGGGAGCTTCTGCTGGCGCTGATCATCGGCGTCCTGCCGCTGGGCGTCACGGCGCTTGCGTCGTGGGCCACCGTGAAGGGGTTTCGAGAGGATTCCGGGAGGCACTTCTGGACGATCACGCAGTCCCTCTGGGGTCTCGCCGCTCTCGGGCTCGTGGTCGTCGACCGCACGAGACACGAGTGGCTGGACGAGCTGGGTCTCACGTCACTCGACTGGTGGTTCGCCTTCGGCGTGGTAGCGTTTGCGATGATCATGGCGGGGATCCGGCTGCGCCAGGCGCGGGCGGCTCGCGACGGGAGATAGGCGGTCGGTGTGAGCGAGGCCAAGGGCAACCGGGAAGACGACGCCGGCGACGACGGCCAGACCCGGCTGCGCTCGCTGGCGGCCGTCGACGAGGTGCTCCGCGAGCCGGCCGCCGAAGAGCTTCTCTCTCGCTACCCCCGCGCTCTGGTGGTGGACGCGGTCCGCGCCGTCATCGACCGGCTGCGCGCCGAGATCCTGGAGGCGAAGGCGGCCGGCGAGCCGGCCGCCACCGGGGCGGACGACCTCACGCCGGCCGCGCTCGTCCCGTGGGTCGCACGCCTCCTCGAGACGGCCGTGACCCCGTCGCTGAGGCGCGTCATCAACGCGACCGGCGTGGTCGTGCACACCAACCTCGGCCGGGCGCTGCTGCCGCCGGAGGCGGTCGACGCAGTCGTCACCGCCGCCTCCGGGTACACCGACCTCGAGTACAGCCTGGCGCGCGGCGACCGCGCCTCGCGCCAGGATCACGTCCACGACGTGCTGTGCACGGTCGGCGGTTCCGAGGACGCGCTCGTCGTCAACAACAACGCCGCCGCGGTGCTGCTCGCGCTGGCCGCCACGGCGCGTGGCGGCGAGGTCCTCGTCGCCCGCGGCCAGCTGGTCGAGATCGGCGACGGCTTTCGCATCCCCGACATCCTGCGCGAGAGCGGCGCCGAGCTCGTCGAGGTCGGCACCACCAACCGGACTTACCTCAGGGACTTCGAGGCCGCCTGGACCGAGCGCACGAAGGCGATCCTGCGCGTGCACACCAGCAACTACCGGATCGTCGGCTTCACCGCCGAGCCTTCGCTGGAGGAACTGGGCACGTTGGCTCACGAACGCGGCGCCTTGCTGGTCGACGACCTCGGGAGCGGCGCGCTGGCCGGCCTCGGCCTCTTCTCCGAAGAACCGGCGCTGACCGACAGCATCGCCGCAGGCTGCGACATCGTGACGTTCAGCGGCGACAAGCTGCTCGGCGGCCCGCAGGCCGGCATCGCCGTCGGCCGGGCCGCCGCCATCGACGCCATGCGCCGCCACCCGCTGGCGCGCGCTCTGCGCATCGACAAGCTCGACCTGGCGGCGCTCGACGCCGTGCTGCGCCTGTACCTCGACCCCGAGCGCGCGGTCGCGTCGATCCCCACGCTGCGCGCCCTGGCCGCCCCGCTCGACGAGGTGCGCGCCCGCGCCGGTCGGCTGCGCGATCTGCTGATCGGCGCCGGCGTGCCCGGCGACCGGCTCGACGTGATCGAGACGGTCGCCCGCGCCGGCGCCGGCGCGCTTCCCGTGACCGAAGTGCCGAGCGTCGCCGTCGCCGCCGAGACGCCCGCCGGAGAGGCGCGCCGGCGCGCCGAGCTGCTGCGCCGCGGCGTGCCGGCGGTCGTGTGTCGCGTGCGGGACGACCGCCTGCTCTTCGACCTGCGCGCCGTGGGCGACGACGAGCTCGACGATCTCGCCGGCGCGGCGCTTCTCGCGCTCGTCTGAGGCGGCGGGTGGTGGCGGCTCGGCGAGATCCCGGAGGCGGCCCCTCCGATGTGTCCGCCTTTCCTGAGGCGTTGGGCAGCCGGCCGCTCACTCTGGGCACGGCCGGCCACATCGACCACGGCAAGACGGCGCTCATCACCCGGCTCACGGGCAAGAACACCGACCGGCTGCGCGAGGAGCAGGAGCGGGGCATCTCGATCGAGCTCGGGTATGCGGAGCTCGAGTTGCCCGGCGGCGGCCGTCTGAGCGTCGTCGACGTTCCCGGTCACGAGCGCTTCGTGCGCACCATGGTCGCCGGCGCGACCGGCGTCGACCTGTTCCTGCTCGTGATCGCCGCCGATGACGGCGTGATGCCGCAGACCGTCGAGCATCTCGCGATCATCGAGCTGCTCGGCATCCGGGAGGGCGTCGTCGCGCTGACCAAGGCGGACGCGGTGGACGAGGAGCTGCTCGAGCTGGCGGAGGAGGACGTGCGCGACTTCCTTGCCGGCACCGCCTACGAGGCGTGCGAACTGGTGACCGTGAGTGCCAGGGACGGCCGCGGCGCCAACGACCTGCTGGCGGCGCTCGAGCGCGCCGCGGCCCGGGTCGAGACGGGTCGCCGTTCGGGTCCGGCGCGGCTCCCCGTCGACCGCGTCTTTCCGCTCAAAGGCATCGGCACCGTGGTGACCGGGACCCTGTGGCGCGGCGAGCTCAGGGCCGGCGACGCGCTGACTGTCGAGCCCGGCGGGGCACGCGCCGCGGTGCGCAGCGTCCAGGTGCACGATCACGAGACCGAGGTAGTGCACGCCGGCAGCCGCGTCGGCGTGAACCTGCGCGGCCTCGGCCGTGACGACATCACCCGGGGAGACTGGCTGGTCGCGCCGGAGCTGGCGGGACGGTCGGGGCGGCGGTTCGACGCCTGGGTGACGCTGCTGCCCGGCGCCCGGCCACTTCGCTCCGGCGATCAGGTGCGCGTGCATCACGGCACGGCCCAGTATCTGGCCCGTGTCGCGCCGCTCGAAGGCCGCGAGATCGCGCCCGGCGCCGGCGCCGCGGCGGTCGTCCGGCTCGACGCCGACGCCTTCGTCGAGCCGCACGACCACTTCATCGTCCGCTCGCTCTCGCCGGTGGCGACGATCGCCGGCGGCGAGGCGCTGCTTGCGGGCGCGGGGCGCTGGCACGCGCGCGAGCGGCACGCCGCGTACCTGGCCGCGGTCCGCAGCGGCGACGCCGGCGCGGCGATCGCCGCGCTCTCCGCCGATCGCGGGCCGGCCGGCCTGACGCTCGCCGACCTCACGTCGGCCGGGTTCGGCGCCGGCGAAGCCGGCGCCGCGCTGGCCGCGGCGGCGGCCGCGGGCGAGCTCGAGTCTCTACCCGGCGTCGCGCCCGACCGGGCCGCTTCGCCGGCGAAGTCGGCGCGGTCTGCAGACACCGGCCGCTGGTTCGGCGCGCGCCGTCTGGCCGCGCTCCGCGCGACGTTGCAGGCCGGCGCCGCTGAGCGGGCGGCCGCGCGGCCGGAGCGCCCGTTCAGCAGCGCCGCCGAGCTTGCGGCGCTCACGCCGTCGCTGTCGGCTGCGGACGCCGGCCTCCTGCTGGATGCCATGGCGGCCGGCGGAGACCTGGTCTCCGGCGAAGGAGGCTACGCCTCCGCCGGCGCGGGTGTGCTCGGCGACGAGCAGGAGGCCGTGGCCGCGGGTCTGCTGGTACGCCTTGCGGCCGATCCGGTGGCGCCGCCGACGCTCGCCGTCCTCTCCGAGGAGCTTCGGCGTCCGGCGCGAGAGCTCGCGCAGGTGCTCGACGTGCTCGCGCGACGCGGTGACGTCGTGCGGCTCGACAAGGACCTCTGGTTCACCACGCCGGCCGTCGACGCCGCGCGAGAGCACCTCACGCGCATGCTGGAGGGCGGCGAGGTCACACTGGCCGCCTTCCGTGACGCGATCGGCTGCGGGCGCCGCAACGCCCAGGCCCTCCTCGAGTCCTTCGACCGGGAGGGCCTGACCCTGCGGCGCGGGGACGTCCGCGTGGCACGCCGCCGGCGCTCCTGAAGCCACGCGCCGCCGAGCGGCTTCGTGCGCCGGCGCTCGCGCCGCCGTCCGCGGTCAGCTGTCGCTGAACGAAGCCACCTGGTCGCGGCCGCGCCGCTTTGCCAGGTACATCGCCCAATCCGCCTTGTCGAGCAGGTCCTCGCGTCGTTCGGCGTCGTCAGGGTACCCGGCCACGCCGATGCTGACCGTGAGCGGCTCGTCGCCTGCGGTGAAGCCCGCGGCGCGGATGCGCCGGCGGATACGCTCGGCCACGACCAGCGCGTCCTCGTGGCCGGTCTCGACGAGAAGCACGACGAACTCCTCGCCGCCGTAGCGGCCGGCGATGTCGATGTTGCGCACGGACTGCTCGATCACGTGCGCCACCTCGCGGAGCACGGCGTCGCCGGCGCTGTGTCCGTTCGCGTCGTTGTAGCTCTTGAAGTGGTCGAGGTCGCAGAAGAGGAGGCTCAGCGGGCGCTCGTGCTCGCGGGCGCGGTGCAGTTCCTCGCTCAGGCGCTCGTGCAGGTAGCGATGGTTGTAGAGGCCGGTCAGCGCGTCGGTGATGGCGTCGATCTCCGCCCGGCTGAGGCGCACGGCTGCGGTCTGCAGCATTGCCGCGAAGGTCTGGCGGCCGTCTCCGCGCAGCGGCTCGCTCGCGGCCCCCGTCAGAGCCGGCTGGTCGGCCGAGACCGCGGCGACGACGCGGCCGTCGCCGTCTCGGATGGGCGCGAGTCCGGTGATCCACACGCCGAACTCGTCGGCGAAGAGCGTGTTCACCGTGGGCCGTTCTCCGGCGAGCACCCGCATCATCTCGTCGTCGGCGAAGATCTCGTCGCCGAAGTGGGATTTCGCGGAGGGCTCCTCCTCCGGATCGACCCCGATGATGAAGCGGTTGTCGAGCCGGGTGCAGGTCGTCAGGAAGCGCGTCGGCGGGTTGGCGTCGCGCACCTCGCGGAGCACCCCCGCGATCTCCTCGTAGGCGGCCGACCCCTCGTCCTCGCGGCTCTGCAGAGAGACATGAGCCTCCGCCCGGATCCGCCTCGTGGCCTCGGCGGCGACGCGTTCCGCGACGACGCGTCGCCGGGCGACGTCCTCGAGCACCTTGAGGAAGGCGTCGACCATCACC
>CAYTRM010000202.1:0-5540 GCA_964440225.1 uncultured Thermoleophilia bacterium
CGGCGAGGGCGGCGGCCGTGGCAAAGGCCGCCCGCTTGACCCACTCGTCCTCCGCGTCGCTCCAGGCGCGGACCTTGTCGTAGGCGATGGGCGTCTTGTCGAAGAGATTGGACGTGACCTGGTCGCACACATCCCACGAGTCGAAGTCGGCCGCCCAGGCGTCCATCTGCGCCTCGGTCACCGCTGCGGGATCGTCCACCATGCTCGCCAGCAGCCGCGCCTCGTGGTTCCCGGTCGCCCACAGCGCGAGGGCGAGCCCGTGGTCGCGCCCCAAGCCCTTGGCAAGGCGCCGCAACTCGTAGACCGAGACGCCAAAGGCGTTCTCGGTGGCGATTCCGTAGCGCGCCATGCCGGCGCGAGCATCCTCGCTGCCCGCCGCGCGAAGCTCTTGCAGGATCGCCGCACCGCGAGCCTCCGCGTCGGCGGCCGCGTCCTGCTCTTCTTTCATCTGCCCGCTGCCTGACGGCCCCGGCGCGGGTCAGTCACTCTCGTCGGCGCCGGGGCGGCTCCTCCATGCCCGCAGGCCCGCCCAGCCGGCGCCGGCCACGACGGCCACGCCGATCCCGATGCCCAGCCCGATGCCGAGGGCCGCGGCGGCCAGGGGGCCGAAGAGCACACGACCGCCCTCGCCGACCTCCACGCGCCGGGCCAGCGCCACGCCCACGACGCCACGCTCGACGCGCACCGCCGGAGACACCGCGGCCGCGCAGGCGCTCTTTTCGAGGGCCACGTCTCCGGCCGCGACGACCCACTGGACCGCGCTCTTGTCCAGACGCAGGTCGCCCAGACACGGGGCCGCGACCGCCGCCGACAGGTGGAGCGACGTGTCGCCGCCGGAGATCAGCGCCACCGAGGCGCTCTGGTTGAGCTGGGCGCCGCCGCGAGCTGTGGTGGCCAGGGACGCGCTCTGTTCGAGACTGACGTCGCCGGCCCGGACCATGCCGATCACCTTGTTGCGGACCGTGACCTCGGCATCCTCACCCAAAGGCTCCGCCGAGCCGCCGGCCGCGTCGGTCGCCTCTGACTTCAGAACATCGTCGTCACCCATGGTGCTCCTCTCATCGCTTCTCCAGTGGAGCATTCCACAGAGCGGCGAGGGCTACGCACGTGATCGGGAGCCGCTCGAGACGGAGTCACGCACCGGGCCGTCGTCACCGCCCGCTCCCCGGAGCGAGCGCCGTCGCGTGGCGCGAACGGCGCGCCGGCCGCGAGAGCGCCGAGCCTCCGGACTCAGGGGCGCAGTTCGGCGTCGGCCGCCGCGAGGATCCTCGTGAGCTCGGCCGCCTTGTCCTCGCCGAGCGGCTCGGGCTCGTACTCGCGCCAGAGCTCCTCGGCCCTCTCGCGCGCCACCTCGACCGGATCCCGCGGCGCACCGTCGGGCGCGATCTGGTGCGTGATCGCCGGCGTGACCGCGGAGCGCATGTGCCGGCGCGTGTGGCGGTTGCCGAGAAAGTGCCCGCCCGGCCCCACCTCGGCGATCGCGTCCAGCGCGACTTCCTCGTCGCCGAGGTCGATGTCCATCACCGAGTACCGTGCCCGGTGATAGATGTCGTCGCCGAGGATCAGGTGCTCGGGATAGAAGAGAGTGTACACGTTGACGAGCCCGATGCTGGGCATGAGCTCCGAGCCCTCCTGCACCGCCTGGGCGAGGTCGAGCCCCTCCTCGACGCCGGCCTGCCAGGTGCCGGGCACCGGCGAGTCGGTGCCGCAGGCGGCAGACTCGGCGGGCACGCCCCAGTGGTGCGCGAGCTCCGTGCCCAGGGCTCGCGCGCGGCCGTCGAGCGGGAAGCTCACGAAGTTGCCCGAGCGCGGGTCGGCCCAGCTCTGCATGGTGGAATGCAGGACCGGCGCGCCGGGGCTGGCGAGCTGCAGGACGACGGTCGCGGCGACCAGCTCGGCCGAGCCGAGCGCGAAGGCGCCGGCCTTGGTGGCCGGCGCCGTGGTGCCGAGGGTCGGCATCGTCACCCACGTGACCGGCACGCCGGCGGCGGCGAACACGAGCGCCGCCTCGATCGCGTCCTTGTCTACCACGAGCGGCGAGATGGTGCCGATGAGGTCGCTCATCACGGGGCGGCGGCGCAGCTCCTCCGCGCCGCCGGCGATGACCGTCGCCATCTCCACGGCGTACCGGGCTTCGCGCTCGCCGTTGACCATCCCCTGCAGGTGCTTGACGGTGTTGTTCCACCCGGCGTCGAGCTCGTGGAGCTGCGCCGTCTCGCCACAGTCACCGGCGCTGAGCGTCGGCCACCAGAAGGAGATGCTGGAGAGCGCGTCCTGGAGGCGGCTGACGTCCGCCAGGTCCGCCTTCGTGGACTGGCGGCGCTCCCGCGTCGCGAAGTCGACGATCTCGACGCCGCAGCCGTCGGTGGTGCAGTAGGTGCGGCCGTCGCCCACGGCGATGTCGCAGCTCGCGTCGCGGGCCCCGAGGGCGAAGCGCCGCGGGGCCGTCGCCATCGCGTCGATCACGAGGCTCGGGGGGAAGAGCGCGACCTGCGTGCTCCTATCGACCGTCGCCCCCGCGGCGGCGAGGATGTCCAGAGCCTTCTCGCTCTGGAAGCGGACGCCGACGGTCTCGAGGATGTCGAGCGTCGCCTGCTTGAGCCGGTCCAACTGCTCCGCCGAGTGATACTGCTGCTTGAACGCCGGCTCGATGGGCTCGATCGGCGGTCTCTGCATGGCTGCCACGCTGCCTCCCCGTCGCTGTCGGCCATTCATACCAGAAGCGGGCGCTCGAACCCAGATGGGCAATCCTTGCAGGGTCTTGGGCCGATCTTGCACGAAGTTCGCGGCGGCCGTCGAGGCTGTGGGGCGAGCGGTGAGACGGATGACGGCCGGGGGGCCTCAGGCCTCGCCCGGCCGGGCGTACCGGCGGCGCACCAGATACTGCACCAGCGGGAGCACCAGCCAGGCGTACTTCACGGCGTCGGCCCCGAGCGGCAGCAGGATCACGGAGAACGCGAAGACGAGAGACACGCTCAGGCCGCGCCACAGGCTGAACGAGATCTCGCGATCCGAGACACGCGCCGAGCAGAGCCGGTGACCGCGCAGAGCGTACGCCGCGAGCCCCGTGTGGGCGAAGCCGACCGCCGCCAGCGAGAGCGCGTAGGCGGCCACGGCGATGCCGTGGTCGCCGCGCTCCCCGACCAGCGAGGTCGTGAACGGCTGGAGGACGATGAAGAAGAGCACCAGCATGTTGAGCCAGATGAAGCGCCCGTCGTACCGCTCGACGACCGCGAACAGCCGGTGGTGCGCCATCCAGTACGTGCCGATCACGAGAAAGCTGACGACGAAGCTGAGGAAGAAGGGTGCGAGCTCGGCGAGCCCCTGCGCAAGGTCGCCGCTCGTCGGCACCTCCAGTTGCAGTGTCAGCAGCGTGATCGCGATGGCGTAGACGCCGTCGCTGAAGGCGGCGATGCGCGCGACCTCCTTCGTCTGGTCGCGCGCCGACTCCCCGCTGCCTGAAGCTCTCTCCGCCATCACGCCCTACTTTGCGCCCCGGAGGGTGAATCCCTGCCTGCCGCCTCGGACCCAGGCGGCGCTGCCGTACCCGCGTGATCGCAGAGACCCGGTGCGCGTCTCGTCCGCCGCGCTAAGACTCGCGCCCGCCCCTCGTCTGTATGGTCGAGAGGCACGGGACAGCTGTGCCGAGAATGTTCGGAGGCCCACATGAAGAAGCTGCTCATCCTCATGGTCGTCGTCGCGATGGTGCTGGTCGTCGCCCCGGCGGCCTTCGCCGGCAACGGCAACGGGAACGGCAACGGCAAGGGCGGCGGCTCCAAGGCGACCGTCGTGAACTACTCCCTGAGCGGCACGGTCACCGCGGTCGGCGCCGACTCGATCACCCTGACGGTCGTCAAGGGCAACAAGGCAGCCCGTGCCTACAAGGGCCAGACCGTCACGCTGAACGTGACGGCGGCGACCCTGCTCTACGAGCGCACCGCCGACCGCGAGCTCGTCGCGGCCGCCCTCGCCGACTTCGCCGCCGGCGACCGCGTGAACTCCTCGGGCACCCTGAACCGCTCCAACGCGGCCGCGCCGGTCTTCACCGCCAAGCGCGCCACCATCGCGCTGCCGGTCGGCACCTGCCTCGTCCCCTGATCAAGCGCGCGTAGCGCGACGACGGCGGCGGCCGCGTTCCGGCCGCCGCCGTCGTCGCATCTCTCCCTCGCCGCCGCGGGACCACGCAGGGGCGGCATCCGCGCCGTTGGTCTGGTACCTTCCCTCCATGGAACAGTCCGCTCCCACAGCCGCAGGGCGCCCCCTCCTCATCGCCAACCCCGCCGCCGGGCGCGGCCGCACCGGCCACGCCCTCCCGCACCTCGTCGCCGCCGTGCGCGACGCCGTCGGCGACCTCGAGGTCGCCGAGACCCGCCGCCGCGGGGACGCGGAGCGGCGCGCCGCCGCGGCAGTCCGGGAACGGCGGCCGCTGGTCGTCGGTCTCGGCGGAGACGGCACCCTGAACGAGATCGCCAACGGGCTGCTGGCGGGTGTGCCGGAGCGGCCCGTCGACACGGAGCGCACGGGGCCTGTTCCAGGCGCCTTCGCAAGCGGCCTGCCCGCGCTCGGCATCGTCGGCACGGGCACCGGCGGCGACTACGGCCGATCGCTGGGCATCGCCCACGAGCTCGGCGCGTACCTCGCCGCCCTCAGGGGCGGCGCGGAGCGCGCCGTCGACGTCGGGCGAGCCAGCTACACGGGACCAGACGGGCGGCCGTGCCGACGGTACTGGCTCAACGTCCTCTCGGCCGGCATCGGCGGGCTCGTCGACCGCTACACCGCGTCTGCGCCGGCGCTCCTCGGCGGCCGCCTCGCCTACGCGCAGGCGACCGTACGCGCGATCGTCGTGTGCCGGCGCACCAGGCTGCGCTGCCGGTACGTCGACCTCGACGGCGCGCCACGGGAACGCATGCTCGACGCCCACGCCGTCGCCGTCTGCAACGGGCGCACCTTCGGCGGAGGCATGAACATCGCGCCCATGGCCCTGCTCCACGACGGCGTGCTCGAGGTCGTCGCGTTCGAGACCCGGACCCGGGCGCGGCTCATCGGCCGCTTCATGACCGTCTACGCGGGGACGCACCTCGACGAACCCGGCATCAGCCACTTCAGGTGCCTCTCGCTGGAACTCGAGCCGGAGACGAAGGCGGACCGCCGGCCACGCGCCGGGCTCTTCCCCCTGGACGTCGACGGCGACGCGCTGGGAGACGTGCCTCTGCGGGTGGATGTGGCGCCCGGGGCGCTCCGCGTGCGGGCGCCCCTCCCCTGATCCCCGCCGTCGCGGCCACACGCCGCGCCGAGACGCCCGGACGGGCTCAGTCGCCGGAGCGCCACCCGATGCCCGGGCCATCGACCGTACCGGAGCCTCCGCCGCTCGTACGCGCACCCGAGCCGGAGCCGCCGAAGCCGGAGCCGCCGGCGCCCGCGCCGGACCCACTGCCGGCGCCGGCGCCCGGGCCCGAGCCGCCGGCGGGCGTCGACCCTGTGCCGGCCGAGCCGCCGGAACCGCCGCCATTACTGCCCCCGGTTGAATTCAGGCCCTTTGC
>CAYTRM010000203.1:0-5532 GCA_964440225.1 uncultured Thermoleophilia bacterium
AGGGGTGTATCAGTCGCACTTCTTTTTAAACCGGTAGCCGATGTTGCGCACCGTGAAGATGAACTCGGGATCCTTGGGGTCCGTCTCGAGCTTCTCGCGCAGGTGCCTGATGTGCACGTCCACAGTCCGCGAGTCGCGGTAGTCGCTGTCTCCCCACACGAGCTGCAAGAGGAGCTGACGGCTGTACACGCGGCCGGGATGCGAGATCAAGGTCTTGAGGATCTCGAACTCGATGTAGGTCAGGTCCGCCTTCGCGCCGCGCACGACGACGTTGCGCTTGAGCACGTCGACCTCGAGGTCGTCGATCCTGATGACCTCCTTCTTCGTGGCCTCGGCGCTCCGGCTCATCTCGGCGCGGCGCAGTTGCGCGCGGACGCGGCTGCGGAACTCGCGCAGGCTGAACTTGTCCTTGGTGATGTAATCGTCGGCGCCTATCTCGAGACCGAGCACCTTGTCGAACTCGTCGCTCTTCGCGGTGAGCATGATGATGGGGACGATGCTCTGGGCGCGGATGCGGCGGCAGACCTCCATGCCGTCGATGTGCGGCAGCATGAT
Organism: uncultured Thermoleophilia bacterium; assembly: GCA_964440225.1. Classification (GTDB taxonomy): domain Bacteria; phylum Actinomycetota; class Thermoleophilia; order UBA2241; family UBA2241; genus CAIXSE01. The sequence continues at coordinate 556 of CAYTRM010000203.1, forward strand.
GTCGAGGATGACGAGGTCGAAATCCTCCCGCGCGAACGTCTCGAGGGCCTCGTCGCCGTCGCGCGCGCTCACGACCTGGTAGCCCTCCTTCTCGAGAGGGAAGCGGAGCAGCTTCAGGATTGCCTCCTCGTCGTCAACGAGCAGGATGCGCGCTCCCGATTCGGCCATCAACTGTCTCCCTTCCGCGCCGCGTCACGACCGACGGGCGCCGCATAGGCGCGGGCTCTGAAGCGGGCGCCCATCGCGGCCGCCAGGTCGGCGACCCCAGGCAGGTCCGCATCCGGGTGATCGACGGCGGTCAGCGTCGTCTCTATTCCATGCACCAGACACTCTTCGGCGAAACGCAGCACGGCCCTGTAGGACTTGGAGAAGACGGGGCGGCAGAGCCGATCGTAGGTCGAGGGATCGGCGGCATTGAGACTGACGGCGACGGCGCTGAGGCCGGCCGCCGCCAGGGCCGCCGGCACGTCGATCTCTGGGTTGAGCAGCCGGCCGTGTCCGTTGGTGTCCAGGCGGCTGCGGATGCGCCGGAGGTGCAGCCACTCGGTGACGGCGAGAACCACGTCCAGTCGCATCGTCGGCTCACCGAAGCCGCAGAAGACGACCTCGTCGGCGGGCGCATCCAGAAACGCCAGCTCGATCGCGCGCGTCACCTCGTCGGCCTCCGGTTCGCGCTCGAGCACGAGCCGCTCCCCGTACACCCCGTCGGTCCACTCGCGCAGGCAGAACACGCAGGAGCTCGAGCAGCGGTTCGTGATGTTGAGGTAGAGAGAATCCCCGGAGCCGCGGTAGGCGACGGTCCCCGCGGGTGCGGGCGGCGCGGTCATCGGGTGGAGGGCGGCAGCGTCATCGTCAAGGGTGTGCCGTCGGCGGGAGCGGCGGCGAACGGTCGGCATGACGAGTATAGCAGGGTAGAATGTGCACCCCCGCCGGCGACGCTCGCCGGCCGCGCCTACACGGGAGCTCCATGAACGACACGACCGGCAAGCTCGTCGCTCTCTGCGGACGTCTCCGCGACGCCGTGCTTCCGTCGCTGGGCCGTCACGCCGCTCGAGGGCATACCGGCGTGGCGGTGGGCGGCGACGTGACCTTCGCCATCGACGAGATCGCCGAGCGGCTCCTCGTGGAGCACATGCGCGACGAGTTGCCCACGTGGGCGTTCTACTCCGAGGACGGCGGCCTGCAGGGCGCGAGCGACCCGGAGCTCATCCTCATCGTCGATCCCATCGACGGCACGCGACCCGCCGCCGCCGGCTTCGAGATGGCATGCGTCAGCATCGCTGCCGTTCCGGCCCTGCCCGCACCCACCATGGGCGACGTCGTCGCCGGCGTCATCCAGGAGATAAAGAACGGCGATCTCTTCGTCGCGGAGAAGGGCGCCGGCTTCCGCATGTGGCGGCAGGACGGCACGGAGATCCCCTTTCTCCCGACCCCGGGCGCCGACCTCGAGAGCGTCTTCTGGACGCTCGGCTTCCGCGGCCGCCCCGCCGTGATCCTCGCGAGCGTCCTCGAGGAGCTCATCGACCTGTCGTCGGTCGGCGGCGGAGTCTTCGACATCGGCTCGGCCACGTACGGCATCACCCGCATCCTCACGGGCCAGCTCGACGCCTACGTCGACATCGGCCCCGCCATCATCGCCGAACACCCATGGACGGAGGCCGAGTTCCGCCGCGTCGGGCGCGGGGCCGTACTCTGCAACTCGCCCTACGACATCGCCGCCGCGTACCTTCTCTGCAAAGAGGCGGGCCTCCCGTTCGGCGACGCCGACGGCGGCTCGCTGGACGACCGGCCGGTGCTCGGCTCTGCCGCGCGTTACCAGATGGCCACGGTCGCGTCCGGCAACGCGGAGCTGCAGGCCGCGCTGGTCGACTGCGTCCGGCGCGGCATCGCCGGCCTGCGGCCGCCTCGGGAGCCGAGATGACGGCCACTGCCCCGGACCTGCACGAGGCGATGCTCTACGAGCGTCTCGAGGACGGGTTCGTGCAGTGTCACGTCTGCCCCCGGCGCTGTCGCATCGCCTCCGGCAAGAGCGGCGCCTGCAGGGTGCGCGCCAATCGCGACGGCACGCTGTACGCGATGACGTACGCGCGGGTCACCAGCGTGATGGCCGACCCCATCGAGAAGAAGCCGCTGTACCACTTCTTCCCCGGGTCCACCGTGTTGTCGCTGGGCAGCGTCGGCTGCAGCTTCGCCTGCCGCGACTGCCAGAACTGGCAGATCGCCCATGCAGATCCCGCCGACGCGGCTCGCGATCTGCGCGACCTGCCGGTGCGCAACCTGCCGGTGCTGGCGGCCAACAACGAGTGCCAGGGCGTCGCCTGGACCTACAACGAGCCGACCATCTGGATGGAGTACGTTCTCGACGGCGCCCAGCTGGCGCACGAACACGGCCTCTACACGGTGATGGTCACCAACGGCTTCATCACCGACGAAGCCCTGGACGTACTCGCGCCGCACATCGACGCGTACCGCGTCGATGTGAAGGGCTTCAGCGACGACCAGTACCAGGAACTGTGCCGCGTCCGCGACATGGCGCCGGTCCTCTCGGCCGCCGAGCGGGCCAAGCGGGACTTCGACTGCCACGTCGAGATCGTCACGAACGTGATCCCGGACTTCAACGATGACGAGGCGACGCTGCGCGGCATCGCCGAGTGGATGGTCGAGAAGCTGGGCCCGGAGACCCCGTGGCACGTCACCCGGTTCGTGCCGTACCTGGACTACTCGCACCTTCCCCCGACGCCGATCCCCACCCTCGAGCGCGCGGCGCGCATCGGGCGCGACGCGGGCCTTCGATTCGTGTACGTGGGCAACGTGCCCGGTCACGAGGGGGAGAACACGGTGTGCCCGAATTGCAGACGCCTTCTGGTGCGGCGCACCGGCTACGCGGTTGAAGATGTGGCGCTTCGGGGAACATTCTGCGCGATGTGTGGAGTCAACGTCAACGTGCGGACGACCGTGAAAAAGTGACTGTCTGTGCAGACGTAATCGAGCGAGACTGGCCTGGCAGCCCGTGAGCGGATAGGATTCGCCGTCGTGAACGACTACGTGAAACTCGACATACCGGCCAAGGCCGAATACGTGGCGCTCGGCAGACTCGCCCTTGCGGGGCTGCTGCGCTCTCGAGGGTACTCGGAGGACGCGGTCGCCGATCTCAAGCTGGCGCTGACGGAGGCGTGCTCCAACTCTGTGCGGCACGCCTACGACCACGATGACGGTCTGGTGCACCTCGAGTTCACCGTCCACTCCGACCGCGTCACGGTGCTCATCCGGGACGAGGGAGACGGGTTTCATGAGGTCGAGGTCGACTGCCGCGATTGCGGGGCCATCCCGGAGATCGGCCTGAGCGAGGGCGGCATGGGCATCTCCATCATCCGCGCCGTCGTGGACGACTTCGACCTTTCCCGGCCGGACGATGGCGGCACGGTCCTCGTGCTCACCAAGAACCGCGACGCCTGACCCTTTCCGCGGACCGCGCCAAGCGGCCGCTCTCGTCACCGGATGCGCTCCACCCCCTGCCCACACGTGCGTCTGCCGTGCGCTTCGGCGCCTTGGCGGGTTTGGCGCGGGCGCCGCACCTGGAACATACCGTTCGAAGGGCTCCAGACGTCTCGCCGTGTTCGCGACGCGTCGAAAGGTCAGGGCGGCAGGAGGAAGACATGTTCGAGACACTGCACAGGCGCAAGGTCGCCCGCGTGCTCTTCGACGAGCGTCACGGCGAGGCCTGGTCGATCAGAAGGGACGCGGCGGAGAGAATGCGGTCGGCACACCCGGCAGCCGCGTCGTATGCGCGGGCCGCCGCCGCTCTCGCGCTGCGTGACTTCGAGGTGGCGGCGCACACGGACGGACCGCTGGGCGGGCCGGCTCTCGCCGCCGCCGACGTGCTCGTCCTCGCACATCCGAGCGATCGCCGGTGGACTCCTACGGTGTCTGACGACCCGCCGTCTTTCGCGAACGGCGAACTCGAGGCCATCGAGGCGTTCGTGGCCGGCGGCGGCGGTCTGATCGTGCTCGCGGACGAGGAGCAGGACAAGCACGGCGAAGGCCTGAACGAGCTCCTCCACCGGTTCGGTGCGCGGGTCGAGAGCGCGACCGTGCGCGACTACGGAGCGCACGGCGAGCCGCCCGAGTGGGTGCGCGCCGAGGCCGGGCCGGCGGCGGCCTCTCCCGGTCTGCTGCACCTCGTGAGCGACGCACGGTTCCTCGGCGCGGGCGTCGCGACGTCCGGCGTCTCCGGCGCGACGGCGTTACGGGCCGGCGCGTCGGCCGATCCGGCCGGCGCCGGCCTGCTTGTCGCGTTCGGCCACGGCGACGGGCGCGTCGTCGTGTCGGCGGACTCCGACCTGTTCGGCGACGATCACCTGGACGACGGCGACCACACCAGGCTCTGGCTCAACGTCGTGTACTGGGCCGCACTGGCGGCCTTTCGCGCCGACTCCACGCCGGTCGAGTCGGAGGCGGCGCGCGACCCCGCGTGGCTCCGCCTCAAGACGGCGACGGATGCGCTGCGGCTGCTGCAGGAGCCGGCGGGCCACGTGGACCTCGCGAAGCAAGACGAGGGCGAGGCGCGGGCGTGCGTGGCGTCCATGATCGAGGCCACCGCCGATCTCGGCCCACGCTTCCCGCATCAGGCGGCCTACCTCGATCAGGTCGGCGCCGACCTGAAGGCTTGGGCGGACGGAGGCTTCGCGAGGCCGGACTTCCAGCGCTCCCTCGACCTCTTCCGCCCGGAGCGCGAGCGTCGTGACGGCGCCGAGCACCTGGTCGTCTTCCCCATGTACACGCCGAACGGCTCGCCGGACACGCGCTTCGAGGCGCTGATAACGCGTACGCCGTGGCCGGAGTTCGTGGCCGAGATCGAGCGTGAGCGGTACGACAACGCCAAGTTCGTCCCGGTGCAGCTGGTCGACAACACCGCGGGGTACGACAGCGAGTGCGCGGTGCTGTTCCCCGAGACGGTGAGCGTCGCCGAGCGCCCGA
>CAYTRM010000204.1:0-5497 GCA_964440225.1 uncultured Thermoleophilia bacterium
GGCCGTTGCCGCCGTTCTCCGCCCTGAAGTGGTGCTTGTGACGGAAGTGCGAGAGATCGTGCAACTGGCGCGTCGCCACGAGGACGACGTCGCCGCCGGACGCGCCGTCGCCGCCGTCGGGCCCGCCTTTGGGCACGTACTTCTCGCGGCGGAAGCTCATCGAGCCGTTCCCGCCATGACCTCCGCGCACGCTGATGCTGGCCCTATCGAGCATGATGGAAGCAGCCGGCCGGAGCCGGCGGCGCTCAGGCCTCGGGGACGACCGAGATGAAGCGGCCGGCGCCCTTCTCGGTGAAGACGAGCTTGCCCGTCACCTTGGCGAAGATGGTGTGGTCGACGCCGATGCCGGCGTTCTCGCCGGGGCGGAAGCGGGTACCGCGCTGGCGCACGATGATCGATCCTGCCGGGACCACCTGGCCGGCGAACGCCTTGACGCCGAGGCGCTTCGCCTCGGAGTCGCGGCCGTTGCGGCTGGTACCGGCGCCCTTTTTATGCGCCATGCTGTTACTCCTTGCCGGCCTTGAGGGTGATCGACTCGATCGTCAACTTGCTGAGACGACTGCGATGACCCTTCGTCTTCTTGAACGTGCTCTTCGGCTTGTACGTGAAGACCTTGATCTTCTCGCCGAGGAGATGCTCGCTGACCTTCGCCTTGACCTTGGCGTGCTTGGCCGCGTCGGCGTCGTACGTGCCGCCGCCGTCGCGCACCGCAAGGGTGTCGAGCGTGATGCTCTTGCCCTCTTCGGCGTCGACGCGGTCGACGACGATCGTGTCGCCGGCGCTGACCTTGAACTGCTGACCACCGACGCGGACGACCGCGTAGGTCTCACTGGACTTCGTCATTTCTACTCCCCACAAGACAACGGCAGGAAATGATAGCCAAACGCACCCGCGAAATCAATTCGCCGCCTGCTTCTTCACGACGGCGCGCGCACCCGTGCGCGCCGTCTCGGTGATCCGGACCTTGCGACGCTTGCCGAGATGCTGGCGGCCGCCCTCGACGATGACCATGTAGCCGTCGATGTACCCGACGGCGTCACGCGGGCTGTACGTGAGGCTGAACTCGAGCTCGACCGTGACCTCCTGCCCCTCCTTGACGGGGACCCGCTGCTCCTGCACGTGCTCCACGCTGCCCTCGGCGATGACGCGATACGACTCGACCGGGAGCGCGGTGCCCCCCTCGAGGAAGACACGGCGGCCGGTCTGCTTCTCGAGACGCTTGAGACGCGCGCCGCTGAGCCGCTCGGCGACCCCTCCGCTCACCTCGATCAGCCACGCCTTCGCCTGCGACTTGCGCGCCAGAGCGCGTACCTTGCGCTCGACGTTGAGCGTCATCGTCTCCTCGCTCAGCACGCGGGCCTTGCCCGAGCAGGAGGGGCAGGCGCGGGTCATGATGCCTCGCGCGCCGTCGGTCGTGTTCTGCCGGGTCATCTCGACCAGCCCGAGCGGGGACAGTTCGACGACGTACGTCTTGGTACGGTCGGTCTCCAGCTCCGCCTCCAGGGTCTCGAGCACCATCTCCCTGTTTTTGGCGTGCGCCATGTCGATGAAGTCGATGATGATGATGCCGCCGATGTCGCGCAGCCGCAGCTGGCGGACGACCTCACGCGCCGCCTCGAGGTTCGTCTTGGTGATGGTGTCCTCGAGGCCCTTGCCGCGGGTGAAGCGCCCGGTGTTGACGTCGATCACGGTCAGGGCCTCGGCGTGATCGATGACGAGGTTGCCGCCGCTCGGGAGCGGCACGCGACGCTCGAGCGCCTGGGCGATCTGCGCGTCGATGCCGTACGCCTCGAAGAGCGGCTCGCTGCCCGTGTGCAGGTGCACCTTGGGCAGCAACTCCGGGGCCTCCTTGTCGAGGAACGACAGGATGGCCTTGTGCCGCTTGGGGTCGTCGACGATCAAGCTCTCACAGGTGTCGTTGAAGAGGTCGCGCGTGACCTCGAGCGAGACGTCGACCTCCTTGTGCACCAGGCCGGGCGCCTTGACGGTCTCGGCCTTCTTCTTGAGGCGCGACCAGAGGCGCGCGAGGTAGCGCAGGTCGCGCTTGAGGTCCTCCAGCCCGTGGCCCTCGGCGATGGTGCGCACGATGAGCCCGGCGTCCTTGGGCTTGAGCTCCTTGGAGATGTCGCGCAGGCGCTCCCGTTCGCTCTGGCGGAGCCGGCGCGACACGCCGACGCCGCTCCCGCCGGGCACGTACACGAGGTAGCGGCCGGCAAGCGAGATCTTGGTGCTGAGCCGGGCGCCCTTGTGACCCATGGGATCCTTCGTGACCTGGACGAGCACCTGCTGGCCGTTCTTGAGCGCGTCCCCGATGCGGCGGGCGCGCTTTTCGCCCTCGGGCGTCGTCACCTCGTCGACGTACAGGAACCCGTTCTTCTCCAGGCCGAAGTCGACGAACGCGGCGTCGATCCCGTTCATCACGTTCTCGACCTTGCCCTGGTAGATGTCGCCCAAGTACGACTTCCTGTCGGGGCGCTCGATGTAGATCTCGGCCAGCCGGCCGTCTTCGACGAGCGCGACCCGGAGCTCTTCTCCGTCGTCCGTCACCAGGATGATCTTGCGGTCCGGCTTCTCCGCGACCACGCTGGATCGCCGCTGACCGAGCTCGATCGGGGCGCCGACGTTGAGCCCGCTGCCCTCGTCCTGACGCACGATGGCCTTGGGACGCCGGTGATCACGGCGGCGCGACTTCGCCTCGTCGCCGGAGCGCGAGGACTTCTTCCTGCCGCCGGCCGGCTTGTCGCTCGGAGCGGCCGCGTCATCGGTCGCCGAGGCCGGGACCGACGCCGAATCCGACGCCTCCGAGCCCGCCGCCGCAGGCTCGCGCCGGCTGCGACCCCTGCGCCCACCCCTGCGTCGGCGCGTCGAAGCGACCTCGCCTTCGCGGGCGGCGCCCGCCTCGTCCCCGCCGGAGCCCTCACGGGGAGCCTCCACGACCTCCGCCGCCTCGTCGCCCTTCGCCGGCTCCCCGGCGGCCTCTTCGGCCTCCCGGGTGACCTCTTCGTGCTGGATCTCCGCTTCCTTCTTGCGGCGGCGACCCCCGCGGCTGCCGCGCCGCCGGCGCTTGGCCGGCGTCTCTCCGGCGGCCGCGAGTGCGGCGGCGCCCTCAGGCGCGGCGCCTTCGGCCACGGGCTCCGGAGCTTCCTTCGCTCCGGGCTCCGAGCCGCCGGTGTCTCTCGGCCGAGCCTGCTCGCGCGTGGCCCTCGGTGCGCCGGACGCGGCGTCGCCCGAAGGCGTGGTCTCGCGCGGCGCGGACCCGCCCGCCTCCGCCTCGGCGGCCACGGTCCGTGGCCGGGGGCGCGAGCGCGCCCGGCGGCTGCGCCGGGCCGGCGCTGCTTTCTGCTCGCCCGCTTCACCGGCGGCGCCTTCCGGCGGCGACGCCGGCGCGGCCGCGGCGGCGGGCGCCGGCGTAGGAACGGCCGGCGCACGGGCGGCCCGACCGCCCCCGGCGGCCCCGACAGGGATCAGGGGGGCGGTCGGCAAGGCATCAAGCGCGCCTCCCGCCTTCTGCCGGGACGCGCCTGCCTCACCTGGTGGGGCCGAGGCCGGCGAGCCGGCCTCCTGCGCCGCGGCCTCAGCGCCGGCGGCCGGCCTCTTGTGCCGCCGGCCGCCGCGCGTACCCCTGCGGCGACGCGCCGCCGGCGTCGCCGGCGTCGAGCCTGCTTCGGCCGGGTCGCCGGCGGGCGGACCCGTCGTCGGTTCGGATGAGGCCTTGTCTGTGGGGGCGGCTTTCGGCTTGTCGCCGCCGCCGTTCTCCGCTCTGGTCACGAAGACACACTCCTTCCATCTCCGGCGCCGTGCGCCGGAGGCATCTCGTCCCAGACGATGCGTCGCCTCTCAAGGCCACACATCGCCGGTTCGACCTCCGCCCAACGGGCGATCAGGTCGACGAATTCTTGTGGACGAGCGGCGCCGTCGACCCGGTACGCGATGGTGAACCCCAGACGGGCTCCATCGGTGACGGGGTCGACGGTGATGTCGCTCACATACTCCTTCAGATCCAGGCGCCTCTTGCCCTTGGGCGAGACGCGCTCGCAGATCGCATGATCCTCGTTGCCGTAGCGTTCGACGGCGGCCTGCATCGCGCCTGCGTCCCCCGCTACGACGCAGGCGTACTCGGCGGTTCTGGGCTGCGGCCGGGGATGCCGCTCGCCGGCGGCGTCCAGGCGCTCCACGTCGATGCCGGGCGGACTCGCGTCGCGCAGGGCGCGCAAGGCCTCCGCCGTCATCCGCACCTCGTCGGGCACTTCGACGACGGCCAGCTCCTGCAGGCCGGCAGCGCCCACGGGCAGCGGCAAGGGCAGCGAGATCCGCGGCTTGGGGCGCATGCCCTGCGACAGAGAGACCGGGACGCCGGCGCGCGCGAACGTGCGTTGCACGACGCGCGCCGTGTCGAGATGCGAGAGGTACCGCGCGGAGCCGCCGCGGGAGAAGGTGACGAGCCACCAGCTCATCCCAGCACCTCCATCGCGACGCCGGAGCCGCACACACCGCACGCGGCGCACTCCCCGTCGCGGCAGTCGGGCGTGGGCACGCCCTCGCGGCCGCGCGCCAGCTCAGCGGCCAGGAACTCCTCCGTGAGACCCGCGTCGACAGCGGTCGCCCACGAGGCGGCGCCGTCGAACGCGCCGAGCGTGACACCGCACTCCGCCGCCGCCTCTTCCCAGCGGCGCAGATCGAACCACTCGCTCCAGCCGTCGAAGCGCGCCCCAAGCCTCCAGGCCGCCTCGACGAGCCGGTCGCTGCCGGGGCCGCCTCGAGCGAGCGAGGCCTCGACGGTCGAGGCCCCGACGTCGTGGAACGACGTGCGCACGCCCCGCGGCATGAGCCCGCGGAGCAGGGACTGGCGATGCCGCAGCGTCTCGGCGCCGGCGAAGGGCTCGAGCTGATACGGCGTGTGCGGCTTGGGGATGTACGACGACACGGACACCGACAGCCTGGCGCGGCCGCGCGCGATCTCCCTGGCGAGGCGCGCAGCCGTCGCGGCCATACGAGCGATACCGCGCACGTCGTCGTCGGTCTCGCCGGGCAGCCCGATCATGAAGTACAGCTTGAGCCCCGTGAACCCACCGGTGAACGTCGCCCGCACAGCCTCTTCGAACTGCGTCTCGTCCACACCTTTGTTGACGGCATCGCGCAGTCGCTGCGTCCCGGCCTCGGGGGCCAGCGTCACGGAGCCGCGCTGGTCGGCGGCGAAACGCGACAGGCTGTCGGCCGCGGAGTCGATGCGCAGAGAGGGGAGCGACACGCGCAGACCGGGGCGCAGCGCCCTGATGCGCTTGAGCGCCGCCTCGACCCCGCTGTAGTCGCACGAGCTCAGCGACAGCAGCGACACCTCGTCGCAGCCGGTCTCGTCGAGCAGCCGGTCGGCGGCGTCGACGACGAGGTCGACCGGCCGCTCCCGGACCGGCCGGTACCACATGCCCGCCTGGCAGAAGCGGCAGCCGGCAGTGCAGCCGCGCATGACCTCGACGACGGCGCGATCGTGCACAGCTTC
>CAYTRM010000205.1:0-5435 GCA_964440225.1 uncultured Thermoleophilia bacterium
GCCCGGCGGGCGCGCCTTGTCCCACTCCGCGGGGTGGCCGTGGTCGCACCGCTGCATGTGCGCGAAGAGGTCGCCGCGGCGCGGGAAGGCCTCGCCGCAGGTCGCGCAGCGAAACGTGATCGCCGTGCCGAGCCGCGCCTCGCCGCAGTCGTCGTGCGCGAGGCACATGTGCGTGTCGAGCTCACGCTGCGACCTGAGCGCCGCGCTGCAGATACCGCAGACGAAGGTCTTGGGAGCGGCTATCGCGGGCACTTCGCACCATCCTCTCGACGATCCGGCCGCGCCTCGAACGCCCGTTGCGGGCAAGTCACGACCCCGCGGCGGTTCTGACCGCGTAGCTGACTATTCCCCGATCGGACGAATAGGGCACCCGAGCAGTCTGCGGCTCGCGGCGGGATCCGGGCGGCGCTGGGCGCGCCGGGCTCAGCCGGCGGCGGCGCCCCAGAACGGCGCGTGGCGCCGGCGGCAGAACTCCCTGTAGTCCCCGAGGAACTCGAAGTCGGCGTAGTCGACGCGCGCGACGCGGCCGCGGTGCAGCACAAGCTGCGGGTTCGCCTCGTTGAGCTGCGAGACGAGCGCGGCCTCGTCCGCGCTCAGCGGGCCCAGCACGGCGCCGAGGTGCAGCGCCCACACGGACGCGGCGCCCGGCTCGAACTCCGGCGGCAGAAAGATGCCGTCGAAGACCGCCTCGCCGCCCTCGTAGCGGTACTCGGCCCGCGGCGACCCGTCGGCCGCCGCCGCCAGCGCCACGGGGATCACCGTGTGCGAGAGCAGCCAGGCCGAGACCGACGACACGTGCCGCGAATGCCCCGGCAGCGACTCGGCGGCGAGCTGCCAGTGGTAGCCGGAGGCGTTGCAGCGCAGCACGTGCTCGCGCTCGATGACCGGCTCCGCGTCCACCGCCGCCATCCAGCCGGTGAAGTCGGCCAGACCGTGGAAGGGCGTGTCCGTGGCCGCGAAGATCGCCAGCACGGGGTCGTAGCCCGCCACCTCGTCCGGCGCGAGGCCGCGAAGATACTCGAACACGCGCCGCTCCTCCTCCGCCGTCACCGGGCAGGGGCAGCTCAGCACGATCCTGAGCGCCAGCTCGAGCGCCTCTCCTCTGACCTTCATCCCCGTCACTCTCCCGTCTCCGCGGCCGGCGCGTCCGCGCCGCGCCGCGATCGCCGTGCGATCAGTTTGCCCGCCTCCCAGAGCACGAACAGCGCCCCGGCCGGCGCCAGCGCGAGACCCCACTGCGTCCAGGTCATCGACGTCGTCCCCAGCCACCCGTTGAGCAGGCCGAAGGTGACCACGAGGATCAGCAGGACCACCTCGAACAGGGTGATCCAGTTCAGCTGCCGGCTGTTGAAGCTCGCGACCGTCACGATGCTCTCGGTCGGGTTGCGGCTCTCGAAGCAGCCGACGATGCGGCACGCCGCGAAGGCGGTCAGCCCCAGGGTGGACGCGACGGCCGCGCTCCCGTAGTGGACGTGGCCGTACTGCAGCAGCGCCAGCAGACACGCGGCCATGAACACGCCGACGAGGCCCACGGTGGTGAGCAGTTCCCTGGTGAGGATCGAGGCCTTTCGCGGCCGGGGCAGCCTGCGCATCAGCCCCGGCGTCTCCAGGTCGAAGCCCAGGGCCACACCCAGAGGCGCGTCCACGAGGAAGTTGATCCACAGGATCTGCGTGGCCGTGAACGGCTCGCCGGCGAGGATGTTGAAGATGGTCGACCCCAGGAAGGTGAGCACGAACGCGGACAGCGTGATCAGCACGAAGGCGATGTACTTGTTGAGGTTGTCGAACAGCTTGCGGCCCTGCTCCACGGCGTAGACGATAGTCGCGAAGTCGTCGTCCTGCAGGATCATGCGGCCGGCGTTCTTGGCGACCTCCGTGCCGGTGCCCATGGCGATGCCGATGTCCGCCGCCTTGATGGCCGGCGCGTCGTTCACGCCGTCGCCGGTCATGGCGACCACGTCGCCCTTCTTCTTGAGCGTCTCGACCAGAAGGACCTTGTGCTCCGGCGCCACGCGCCCGACCACGCCGATGTCGTCGATGCGGCGCAGCCGCTCCTCCTCGGGCAGCGCCGCGAAGTCGGCGCCGAGGATCGCCTCGCCGGGGATGCCGACCTGCCGGGCCACAGCCGCGCCGGTGACCACGTCGTCGCCCGTCACCATGCGCACGCGGATGTGCGCCTCCTGCGCCTGCTTGACGGCGGCGCGGGATTCGGCCCGCGGAGGGTCGATCATGCCGACCATGCTGGTCACCTGCAGGTCGGTGACGTAGCCGAGGAGGTCGCCGGCGGGGTCGAAGCTCGCGGCGTCGAGGTCGCGGTACGCCGCGGCCATGACGCGCAGGCCCTGGTCGCCCAGCCGCCGGGACGCGCCGGCCGCCTTCTCCTTGAGCTCGTCGTCCCAGGGCACCGTGGAGCCGTTCGTCGCCAGGCCGGCCGAGCGGCTCGCCACCGCCGGGGCCGCACCCTTGACGAAGCAGCGCACGACCTGCTCGCCGTCGCCGCCGGTGACGGTGTTGAAGGTGGCCATGAGCTTGTAGGTCGGGTCGAACGGCAGCGTCGCAAGGCGCGGGAACTTCTCGCGCGTGCCGTCGATGTGCAGCCCGGCCTTGTGCGCGAGCACCAGAAGCGCGCCCTCCGTGGGGTCGCCGACGACCTTGCCGTCCTCGAGCTTGGCGTCGTTGGCGATGAGGAAGGGCAGGATCGCCTCGTCGATCGACGGCGAGGCGCCCACCGAGTGCTTGACCTCGCCGTCGAGGCCGTACCCGATGCCGGTGATCGACCAGCGGTCGGTGAGGTCGAGCACCTCCACGGCCGTCATCTGATTCATCGTCAGGGTCCCGGTCTTGTCCGAGTTGATCGCCGACGTGGAGCCCAGCGTCTCGACCGAGGAGAGATTCTTGACGATGGCGTTGCGCTTGGCCAGGTCGACGGCGCCCATGGAGAGGATCACCTGGGAGACGGTCGGCAGGGCCTCCGGGATGGCCGCGATGGCCAGCGCGACGGCGGTCACGAACAGCGCCTCCCACGCCTGCCCGCGCGCCATGCCCAGGGCAAACATCACGATCATCGTGATGCCGGCCGCGGCGCCTATCCAGAGCGTCATGCGGTTGAGCTGCCGGGTGAGCGGCGTCTCCTCGGCCTTCGTGGCGGAGAGCATGCCGGCGATCTTGCCGACCTCTGTGGCGGCGCCGGTGCCGGTGACGACCATCACACCGCTGCCGTGCGTGACCGGCGTGTTCATGAAGGCCATGTTCGACTGATCGCCCGGCCCCAGGCCCGTGCCGGAGAGCGTGGCCACGTCCTTGGCCGCCGGCACGCTCTCGCCGGTGAGCGCCGACTCGTCTATCTGCAGGGCGCTCGCGGCGATGATGCGGCCGTCGGCCGGTATCTGGTCGCCGGCGGCGATGAGCACGACATCGCCGGCGACCACCTCCTCGGCCGGGATCCTGGCCTCCGCGCCATCCCGGCGCACCCTGGCCGTAGACTTCATCATCGACTTGAGCGCGTTCATCGCGCTCTCGGCCTTGCCTTCTTCGCGCAGACCGACGACGGCGTTGATCACCGTGAGGACCAGCACCATCACGCCGGTGTGCAGCTGGCCGATGACGATCGACACCACTCCGGCAATCAGGAGGATGATCTGCATGTAGCTGCGGTACTCGTCGAGGAAGCGCCTCCAGCCGGGCTTGGGCTTCTCGGCCGGCAGGGCGTTGGGACCGTTCTGCTGCAGCAGTTCGGCGGCCTTCGCGGCCGGCAGACCGGCGTCCGGGTCGACGTCGAAGCGGGCGATCACCTCTTCCGGCGAACGCGCGTACCAGGCGTCCGCCGGCGCCGGGGCGGAGGCTTGCGCCGGGTCTGTCATGTCCATGTGCACCCCTTCTCCGACTTCAGGACCCTCATCGGCCGGACCCCCTGTGCGAGAGAATACCGCAGGTCGGCCGGTCGCAGTGGGCCGTTGGCGACGGCCGCCCGGCGACGTGCGGCGCGGCGCACCTCCCGGCGCCGTCACCCCCGGGCGGCGCCCCGGCCGAACGACGTCACTAGTGGGTTGTGGAGCACTATTCTTGCCCCCATACTCGTGTGCAGGATCCGACGCCCCGGCGTCGCCGCAGGCGCGGCGGGCCGGCGAGGCCTCGGGTGGACCGCAGCACGGACGGCCGCATGGTCTCAGTTCGGCACGCGGGCAAGCTCGCCCGCTCCATCCACAGAACCACCCTGTCTCCCGGCCGCCGCTGGTGGATCGGCGGGGCGGCCGTCCTCACCCTCGCGGCCGTCGTCCTCGGCCGCGACGATCTGGTGCGCATGGCGCAGTCCTTCGCCGGCGCCGACTGGCGCTGGGCCGCCGTGGCCGCCGTCCTCACGCTGGCCTCGCTCGCGCTCCGCAGCCTCGTGCTCAGCACCATCGTGGGCGCGATCGGCGACGTCCGTGCCCGCTTCGGCGAGGCCTTCTCGGCCACGAGCATCGGCCTGCTGGCCAACTCACTCGCCCCCGTGCGCGTGGGCACCGTGCTGTCTCCCTACGTGCTGTACGTGCTTCTGCGCAGGAGGCGCGCTCACTTCCCGTTCGCCACGTCCCTCGGCGTCACCCTCACGGAGCGGATGTTCGCCATCGCCACCTTTCTCGTCATGGCGCTCCTCTTCCTCTCCACTCTGTCCGCGCCGGCGTGGGCGGTCAACGTGCTGCTGGTGAGCACGGCGCTCATCGCCGTCCCGGTCGTCGGGGGCGTCATCCTCAACGTGCGGCGCGAGAAGGTCGCGGAGGCCTGCGAGCGGGGCGGCCCGCGCCTCAGACGCATGGGCCGCTGGCTGCCGCAGATCATCGAGAGCCAGCGCATCTGGGGCAGGCCCCTGGCGGCGCTCGCCGTCTCCGGCACCCAGGTCCTTGCCTGGATCGCCCAGCTGGCCGCCGCGTTCGCCATGCTCGAGGCGTTCCATCTGGGGGCGGCCGGACTTCGCGGGGCCGCCCTCGTCGTCGTCGTCACCAACCTGATCGGGCTCGTCCCGGCGACGCCGGGGAACGTGGGCACCTTCCAGGTGGCCGCGGTGGCGGCCCTCGCGACCTACGGCGTCGCCGCCGGACCGGCCCTGGCCTACGCGCTCGGCCTGCAGGCCCTGCAGTTCGTCGTGGGGATAGTCGCCGGACTCGGGGCGCTCAGCGTGCAGGACATGACGCTCGCCGACCTCGCCGGCCGCAGCCGCCTCGCGGCCGCGGCTCTCCGGAACGCCGAGCCTAAGGTCTCCGTGGCGGAAGGCCCGGCCGGGAGCTGAGCCGGGCGGGCCGGCCGCGAGCAGCTTTCCGCCGCACGCCGCGAGGTGAGATCGCTCAGCGCGCGGGCAAGATCATGCGGCGCCGGGCGCCAGCCTCGCCTCAAGCGCCGGGAACGCCGCCAGCACCATCTCGACCAGCCGTCCGGCCGGTCGCGTCAGGGCGTCCGTG
>CAYTRM010000206.1:0-1941 GCA_964440225.1 uncultured Thermoleophilia bacterium
GGTGCAGGAGATCCGCGCCACGCGCGTGATGGACAAGATGGCGATCCTCATGCGGCCCAAGGCGGACGTGGTGCGCGACGGCGAGCTGCGCGAGATCGACCCGTCGCTGGTCGTGCTCGGCGACATCCTGTACGTGCAGCCGGGAGACCAGGTCGTGGTCGACGGGCCGATGGTCGGCGAAGGGCGCATGGAGGTCGACGAGTCGCTGCTCACCGGCGAGTCGGACCTCGTGACCAAGCACCCGGGCGACGAGCTCATGTCGGGCAGCTTCTGCATGACGGGCGGAGGGTACTACGAGGCCGCCAAGGTGGGCCTCGACAGCTTCGCCAACAAGCTCACCGCCAAGGCCAAGGTCTTCAAGCGCGAGCTGACCCCGCTGCAGCGCCAGGTGGTGCAGATCGTCCGCGTCCTGCTGATCGTCGTGGTCGTCTTCGAGACCCTCGTGTGGATACGCAACATCGTCGGCGGCGTACCCTTCGTCGAGAGCGTGCGCATGTCCACGGTGATCCTCGCGCTCATCCCCAACGGGCTCGTGCTCTCGATCGCCCTGACCTACGCGCTCGGCGCCGTGCGCCTGCTGGGCAAGGACATGCTGGTGCAGCAGTTCAACGCCGTGGAGAGCCTGAGCAACGTCGACGTGCTGTGCACCGACAAGACGGGCACGCTCACCTCGGGCGTGATCGCGTTCGAGGAGCTGGACGCGCTGGGCGCCGACGAAGCGCGCGCAGCGCGCCTGCTCGGCGCCTTCGCCGCCGGCACGACCGACGCCAACCGCACGATCGAGGCGCTGCGCACGGCTCTCCCGGCGGCACGGGAGCCGGCGGCGCACGAGGCCTTCTTCTCGTCGGACCGCAAGTGGAGCGGCCTCGCCTTCGCCGACGGCGACTCGCGCGGCACGTACGTGCTCGGCGCGCCCGAGATCCTGGCGCCGGCGCTGCGCGACGGCGCCGACTGGCGCGGGCGCGCCGACGAGTGGGCCGCGCGCGGCCTGCGCGTGGTGCTGTTCGCCGAGCTGGCCGAGCCGGTCTCCTTCGGCGACCCCGACGGCCGGCCGGAACTCCCGCCCGGCCTGGAGGCGCTCGCGCTCATCTGCTTCAGCGACGAGTTGCGGCCGGGCGTGCGCCAGACCCTGGAGGAGTTCTCCGACGCCGGCATCGACGTCAAGATCATCTCCGGCGACAACCCGCGCACGGTCACCGCCCTCGCGACCCAGGCCGGTCTGCAGACGCTCCGCCGGCCCGAGGGCGTCGACTCCTACTGCGCGATGATCCTGGGCCACGAGCGCGAGGAGCGCCCGGAGGCGGAGGAGCGGGACATCGTCGCCACCTCCGGCGCGGAGCTCGCCGGCCTCTCGGCCGAGCAGTTCGCCGAGACGGCCGACGAGGCCAGCGTGTTCGGCCGGGTCACCCCCGAGCAGAAGCAGGACCTCGTCGAGGCCTTGCGCGACCGCGGCCGCTACGTAGCTATGATCGGCGACGGCGTCAACGACGTCATCGCCCTCAAGCAGGCCAACGTCGCGGTCTCCATGCAGGGCGGGAGCCAGGCGGCGCGCAGCGTCGGCGACCTCATCCTCATGAAGGACACCTTCCAGCCGCTCCCCTTCGCGTTCCGCGAGGGCCAGCGCATCATCAACGGGATGAACGACATCCTGCGCATCTTCATGGTGCGCATCTTCTTCAAGGCCCTCATGATCGCCATCGTGACCACGCTCGG
Organism: uncultured Thermoleophilia bacterium; assembly: GCA_964440225.1. Classification (GTDB taxonomy): domain Bacteria; phylum Actinomycetota; class Thermoleophilia; order UBA2241; family UBA2241; genus CAIXSE01. The sequence continues at coordinate 1,714 of CAYTRM010000206.1, forward strand.
CGGCTTCCCCTTCGCGCCGCGGCAATCCGCCCTGCTCTCGTTCTTCGGCGCGACCGTCCCCGCTATCGCCTTCGCGCTCTGGGCCCAGCCCGGGCCGACGCCCAAGGTGGGCCTGTTCAAGCTGCTCGCCCGGTTCGTGCTGCCGACCACGCTGCTGATGACGGCGATCGCCACCGGCGTCTACCTCGCCTGGGCGGTCCCGGCCAAGAACAGCTACCTCGCCGCGCA
>CAYTRM010000206.1:2041-5431 GCA_964440225.1 uncultured Thermoleophilia bacterium
CTGCTCTTCGAGCTCACGGCGCTGCCGGTGTGGCAGTACGTCGTGCTGCTGGCCCTGGCGTTCGTGTGGAGCCAGCTCTGCCTGCTGGTCTGGAAGAGCCGCGTGCTCGACCGCTGGCTGGGCACGGCGGAGGACCCGGGCAATCTGTGCGCCAAGGCCGCCGCCAGGGCGGCGGCGGAGGTGGGAGGAGCGGCGGCGGACGGCGGAGGAGCGACGGCCGGGCCGAGGGCGGTCTTCTGACGGGGGGCGAAGCGGCCGGCCGTCAGGCGAACCCCGTCGGTGGCGTCAGGTGAGCCCGGCCGACGGGCACATGCCCGCCAGCGGGCACTCTCCGCACTTCGGCCGCCGAGCGTGACAGACGCGCCGGCCGTGCCGCACGAAGTCCACGTGCACGGCGTAGACCTGGGCCGCGTCGTCCGGCCCCGCCAGGTCGGTGAGCAGCGGGTGCGCCTGCTCGGCGCTCACCTTCTCAGCGATGATCCCGAGCCGCCGCGCGACGCGGTGCACGTGCGTGTCGACGGGCATCACCGGCCGCCCCAGCGCGAAGAGCAGCACGCACGCGGCCGTCTTGGGGCCCACGCCGGGCAGCGCCACGAGGTACGCCTGCGCCTCGTCGTCGGTCATCTCGTCGAGCTCGCTCAGATCCGGCGCGCCGCTGCGCTCGCTGAGCGCCTCGAGGATGCGCTTGATTCGCGGCGCCTTGGTGTGCGCCAGGCCGCCGAGGGCGATGGCCGCCTCGATCTCCTCCGCCGCCGCGTCGCGGGCCGCCGTCCACGCGGGGAACCGCGCCTTGAGCGACGCGAACGTGCGCTCGGTGTTCACGTCGGCCGTGTTCTGCGAGAGGACGGTGAAGACCAGCTCGTCCACCGGCGGGTAGCGCGGCGAGAGCACCGGACGGCCGTAGAAGTCGTCCAGCAGGTCGGCCGCCTCACGCAGCCGCGCTCGAGGTGATGATGCGTTCATGGCGCGACAGTATACCAACGCGCCGCCGCTCCCGGCCGCGCGCTCTCCGGCGACGCGCGCACCCCGTCTGCGCTCCCGCCCCGCTGATGCCCTGATCTCCGTCCGCCGCCCGCGGTACACTACTGCCATGACGATTTCGCTGGCATCCATGGAAGCATCGGAGAAGTGGGACGAAGTGCGAGCACTCTACGAGTGCTACGACTACCAGAACTGCGCCGCAGTTCTCACCATCGAGTTCCCGGACCTCTTCTCGGAGGTCTGCGGCGTCCTGCTATCCTTCCGGTTCACGGACGGGCAGGTGCTCGCTCCCGGCGGCAACGAGAGCCAGATCCCCAAGGCATTCTCGGAGGTACTCCGGCCCCTCGGCTGGAGGGAGCGGCAGTTCACGACCAAGCTGCTCGTCAACGACAAGCCGGTCTCGTCCGACACGCACAAGGTTGACTACGTGAAAGAGCAAGTGGCATTCGACCTTGAGTGGAACAGCAAGGACCAGACGTTCGACCGCGACCTGTTCGCATTCCGCACGTTCTTCGAATACAGAGCGATTGCCGCGGCCGTTCTGGTCACCCGCAGCAACGACCTGGACTCCTACTTCGCATCCCTTGGCCGCACGATCGACAAGCATGGAACCGAGCGCGAGATCAAGAGCAAGTATGGAGCGAGCACGACTCACATGCGCAAGCTGCTGCCGCGCCTCGACGCCGGTCGCAACGGCGGGTGCCCAGTACTCGCAATTGGCATCACTCAAAAGCAGAGGGAGGGTTAAGCGTGTCAAAGGTCTTTCGAATGCCGCAGAAATCAGCTGCGGCCGATCTGATCGAGAAGGCAAGCGGGCCGTACGCCACCATCTACGCGGACCCCCCATGGCGCTTCATGAATCGAACCGGCAAGGTCGCTCCGGAGCACCAGCGTCTCCTCCGCTATCCCACCATGACCCACGAGGAGATTCTCGAGCTTCCGGTGAATCGGTTGGCCGCAGCACAGTCCCATCTCTATCTCTGGGTGCCTAATGCGCTGATTGCAGAGGGCCTTGAGGTGATGAAGCACTGGGGCTTCACGTACAAGACCAATCTCGTCTGGTACAAGACACGCATCGACGGCGGTCCGGACGGGCGTGGAGTCGGCTTCTACTTCCGGAACGTGACCGAACTGGTTCTGTTCGGCATCCGAGGCGGTCTGCGCACGCTGCCGCCTGGTCGCACCCAGGTGAACCTCATCCCGAAGCGCAAACGCGAGCACTCGCGCAAGCCAGATGAGTTCTACGACCTCATTGAGGAGTGCTCGCCAGGACCGTACGTCGAGCTCTTCGCTCGCCATGCCCGTCCCGGCTGGTCGCAGTGGGGCAACGAGGAGGTTGAGGGTGTGTCCGCGCAGTCGGTCCCAATTGGCGACGCGCCCCGGGGCGTCGTTTCGCTTTCCCGGGACGCCTGCGCAGACTGAGTGTCGGCCTGAGTTCGGGTGTCCGTGGTAGCCTCGCCGCCATGAGAGACGCGGCTCGAGCCGGGGAGACCTCGACGCGCGGCTGGCGCTTCTGGATCGACCGCGGCGGCACGTTCACGGACGTCGTCGCGCGGCCTCCGGGCGGCGGCCTGCTCACGCGCAAGCTCCTCTCCGAAGACCGTGCGCGCTACGACGACGCGGCCGTCGAGGGCGTTCGAGTGCTTCTGGGTCTGCGGGGCGACGAGCCGGTCCCGGCGGACCTCGTCGCCGACGTGCGCATGGGCACCACAGTGGCGACGAACGCGCTGCTCGAACGCGCCGGCTCGCCGACGCTCTACGTGACGACGCGGGGCTTCGGCGACGCCCTGCGCATCGGCTACCAGGACCGGCCGGACATCTTCGCGCTGGACATCCGGCTGCCGGAACCCGCGTACGAGCGCGTGCTCGAGGTGGACGAGCGTATCGGCGCGGACGGAACGGTCGTGCGCGCGCTCGACGAAGAGGGAGCGCGGCGCGGGCTCGAGGAGGCCCGCCGTGCCGGTCTGGACGCCGTCGCCATCGCCTTCATGCACGGCTACGCCCACCCGGAGCACGAGCGGCGCGTGGCGGAGTTGGCGCGCGCCGCCGGTTTCTCCCAGATCTCGGCCTCACACGAGACGAGCCCGCTGATGAAGCTCGTCGGCCGTGGGGAGACGACGGTGGTCGACGCGTACCTCTCCCCCATCCTGCGCCGCTACGTCGAGGGAGTCGCCACGCGACTGGGCGACGTGCCGCTGCGCTTCATGCAGTCCCACGGCGGTCTCACCGACGCCGGTCTGTTCCGCGGCAAGGACGCGATCCTCTCCGGCCCCGCCGGCGGCGTCGTCGGAGCGGTCGCCGTGAGCCGGCATGCCGGGTTCGACAAGGTCATCGGCTTCGACATGGGCGGCACCTCCACCGACGTGTCGCACTTCGCCGGCGAGCTCGAACGGAGCTACGAGAGCGTGG
>CAYTRM010000207.1:0-5409 GCA_964440225.1 uncultured Thermoleophilia bacterium
CGACCCCGACACGCTGGTGATCGGGATCACGCAGTCGGGCGAGACGGCCGACACGCTCGCCGCGATGCGGCTCGCGCGGGAGGCCGGCTCGCCGGTGCTCGCGCTCACCAACATCATGGGCAGCCAGGCGACGCGCGACGCCGACTACGTACTCTTCACGCGCGCCGGCCTCGAGATCGGTGTGGCGGCGACCAAGACGCACACCGCGCAGGTCGCCGCGCTCCTGCTCATCGCCCTGCGGCTCGCCTGGGCTCGCGGCGCGCAGAGCGAGGACGAGCTCAAACGGCTCGGCCACGAACTGCGCACCGTTCCCGAGCTCGCCGAGCAGCTCCTCGCCCGCCCCAGCGCCATCGAGGAGATCGCCGGCCGCTACCACGACGAGCGCTTCTTCCTCTACCTGGGGCGCGGCATGGGCTACGCGGTCTGCCTCGAGGGCGCGCTCAAGCTCAAGGAGATCAGCTACATCCCGACCGAGGCGTACGCGGCCGGCGAGATGAAGCACGGGCCGATCGCTTTGCTGGACTCCGAATCGCCCGTCGTGGTCGTCGCCGACGACGGGCCGGTCTTCGCCAAGCTCGTCAGCAACGTGGAGGAGGTCCGCGCGCGAGGCGCCGACGTGATCGCCGTGGCGACCGACGGCAACGAGGCCATCGGTGAGCTCTCTCGCGACGTGCTCTGGGTGCCGAAGACCGACCACCATCTGGCGCCGATCCTCACCGTCATCCCTCTTCAGTTGCTGGCCTACCACATCGCCGGGATGAAGGGACTGAACGTCGACCAGCCGCGGAATCTCGCCAAGACGGTGACGGTCGAGTAGCGCGTCACTGTGAACGGGCGGCGACAGATCGGGCCGGCGGCATGAAGGGCGGGCTCCCCGCGATACCTCCCGGCGGCCTCGTCTTCGGCATGGGCATCGACGTCACCGAGACGGCCCGCATCCGTCGCCTGCTCGAGCGGCTGCCGCGCGCCTACGAGCGGCTCTTCAGCGCCCAGGAGCGCTCCTACTGCGACGGCTTCGCCGACCCGTGGCCGCGCTACGCCGCCCGGTTCGCCGCCAAAGAGGCGGTGGGCAAGGCGCTCGGAATCGGTATCATCGGGTTCGTGTGGCGCGACATCGAGGTACTCTCCGGAGGCAAGCCCTTGATCGCGCTGCACGGCGACGTCGCCGACATCGCTCGCAGCTTGGGCGTGACGCGGGTCGAGGTGTCGCTGAGTCACACCGGCGGCCTGGCGTACGCCGTCGCCGCCGCACTGAAGGAGGACGAGGATGGATGAGTCCCTGCTGCTGGGTCTGTACACCGCGGGCGGCATGCAGAAGGTCGACGGCGCCGCCATCCACGGCGTCGGCATTCCCGGAGGACACCTCATGGAGCGGGCCGGCCTGGCCGTGGCCGGCGAGATCCTCGAACGCTTCGCGCCCGACGAGGCGGTCGTGTTCGCCGGCAAGGGCAACAACGGCGGCGACGGGTTCGTCGTGGCGCGCGAGCTCCTCGACGCGGGCGTCGAGGTCACCGTCTTCATCCTCGCGCCGCCCGCCGACTACAAGGGCGACGCCAAGCTGAACCTCGACATCCTCGGGTCGCTGGGCGTGGACGTGCGACCGGCGACCGGCGACGACGGTGAGCTCGAGGACGACACGATGATGCTCACCGAGATGGCCGACGTCGTTGTCGACGCCGTCTTCGGCACCGGATTCGCCGGCGCCGCCAAAGGCCCGGCCGCCGCGGTCATCCAGCTCATCAATGAGGCGCCCGGCGAGGTCGTCAGCGTCGACATCTCGAGCGGCGTCGGCGCCGACTCCGGGGCCGTGCACGGCCCCGCCGTGCTCGCCGACCTCACGGTGGCGTTGCACGCCGCCAAGATCGGCCACTTCGTGACGCCGGGCGGCGCGTTCTCGGGTGAGGTCGTGATCGTGCCGATCGGCATCCCGGCGCTGTGCGATCACGACCCCGACGCCTGGCTCCTCACCGACGACGCGATGGCGGACCTCGTCGTACCCAAGAGCGCGCTCGACCACAAGCGCTCGGTCGGCACCGTGCTCGTCGTCGGCGGATCGAAGGGGATGGAGGGCGCCGCCCACATGGCCGCCTTCGCGGCTCTTCGCAGCGGCGCCGGGCTCGTGCACTGCCTGCTGCCCGGCGGGGCCGGCGCGGACAAGCCGTTCGCCGAGGTCATCACCGTCACGGCGCCGGGAGACGACGGTCAGTTCGGTATGGCGGCGCGCGGCGCCGTCGCCGAGCAGGCCGCGCAGCTCAAGGCGGTCGCCGTCGGCCCCGGCTTCGGCCGGACCGACGAGGCGCAGCTCCTGGTGAAGGAGCTTGTGAGCCTCGACCGGCCACTCCTGCTCGACGCCGACGGTCTGTACGCGCTCGGTGACATGCCCGAGCTGCTCGCCGGGCGCACGGCGCCGACCGTGCTCACGCCGCACGAGGGTGAGCTGGGCCGCCTGCTGGGCCGCCCGGCCGTCGAGGTGGCGGCCCAGCGCCTCGACTGCGCGCGCGCCGCCGCGCAGCGGGGTGACGTCACCGTTGTGCTCAAGGGTGAGGCGACCATCGTCGCCGATCCGTCGGGACGGGCCTTCGTCGTCCCGACCGGCAACCCCGGCCTCGCCACCCCCGGCACCGGCGACGTGCTCACCGGCGTCATCGTCGCCCAGCTCGCCAAGGGCCTGCCGGCGACCGACGCCGCCTGTCTGGGCGCCTACCTGCACGGTCTCGCCGCCGACCTGGCGGCCGAGGAGGCGGTGGGCACCGACTGCATGGTCGCCACCGACCTGTTCCACTACCTGCCCGCCGCCGTGGAGCGGCTCAAAGCCGGTCCCCAGGAGGACACCCATGACCACGACTGACACTCCCGGCGAGGCCGAGCCCCTGGCCCGCGACATCATGACGACGCCGGCCATCACGGTGACGCCCGACGTCACGGTGAAGGATCTCGTTGCGCTCTTTCGCGAGAACAGGGTCGGCGGCGTGCCCGTGGTGGACGCTCAGGGCCTTCTCGTGGGCATCGTCACCGAGGGCGACCTCATGGCGATGAACGCCGACGTCAAGATGCCGCACTACTTCGAGCTCTTCGACAGCATCATCTACCTGGGCAGCCAGAAGAAGTTCAAGGAGCAGCTCCAGAAGGCCGCGGCGGCGACCGTCGCGGACCTCATGACGCCGGCTCCGCTGACGGTGAAGCCCGACGACCCGGCGCGCGCCGCGGCGCATCTGATGTCGAAGCACCGGTTCGACAGGGTCCCGGTGGAGGAGGAGGGCAAGGTGGTGGGCGTCATCTCACGCCACGACATCATGAAGATCCTGGGGCTCTGAGGTGCTGGCCGGCCGTCACCGCGCGGTGGCCGAGGTCGACCTCGAGGCCATCCGCCACAACGTCCGGCGCCTCATGCGCGACCTCCCGCACGGCGCCGTCCACTGCGCCGTCGTCAAGGCGAACGGCTACGGTCACGGCGCCGTGACCGCAGCTTGCGCCGCGCTCGAAGCAGGCTCCGCGTGGCTGGGCGTCGCCACGGCCCCCGAGGCCGAGGAGCTGCGCTCCGCCGGCCTGACGGCCCCCATCATCATCTTCGGGCCGCTCACCGGGTCCGGGCTCGAGCGCGCCACGGCTGCCGGCGCCGACGTCGTCGTCTGGTCGGCGCCGTTCCTCGCCGAGGCCTGCCGGGTCGGAGCGCGGGTCCACGTCAAGTACGACACCGGCATGGGCCGCCTCGGGGTCACGCGTGACGAGGCGGTCACGCTCTGCGAGCGCGCGGCGGCGCGCGGCGCGCTCGTCGGTCTCATGAGCCACTTCGCCACGGCCGACGAGGCGGACACGGCGTTCTACGAGCTTCAGCTCGGCCGATTCGCGCATCTGGCGGCCGAGCTCAAGGCCCGGTATCCGGAGCTCCTGTGTCACACGGCGAACAGCGCGGCCACGCTGCGGGGGCCGCGCTCCCACTTCGACATGGTCCGCACCGGCATCGCCATGTACGGCCTCGCGCCTGCCAACGACGACCCCTTCAAGGACGGCCTTCGCCCGGCGATGACGCTGCTGTCGTACGTCGCCGGTGTGCGAGTGGCGGAGCCCGGCGACTCGGTCGGGTACGGCCGCACGTTTCGCGCCGCCGAGGCGACCCGCATCGGCATCGTGCCCGTCGGCTATGCCGACGGAGTCCGGCGGGCGCTGGGCAACCGGGGAGAGGTGCTGGTCGCCGGGCGCCGCTGCCCGATCGTCGGCGTCATCAGCATGGACCAGCTCACGGTGCGTCTGCCCGACGACCACGGCAGGCCCGGCGACGAGGTCGTCTTCTTCGGCGCCGCCGGAGATGCGCACGCGGATGCCGGCGACGCTGCTGTGAGCCGTCCCGGCGAGGCGCGCCCGGATGCGCCGGAGACGCCGCGAGTCCTTTGCGAAGAGGTGGCGCGGCTGCTCGGCACGATCAACTACGAGGTCGCGTGTGACGTGGCGCCGCGGGTGGCGCGCCGCTATCGCGGCGCCGGCCCCGCGGTCTGACGGCCGTGCCCGTCTCCCGCTACTTCACCGCTCCGCCGTCCCCGGACGAGGTGACTCGCGCGGCGTGCGCCGCTCTCCGCCCGGGCGAAGCCGGGTGGCTGGTCGGCGGGTGCCTGCGCGACGAACTGCTCGGGCGGAGGGTGCGTGACATCGACATCGCCCTCGACGGCTCCGCCGAGCCGCTGGCGCGCGCGCTGGCCGACCGCTTCGGCGGAGCCGTGTTCGCCACTTCGGAGGTCTTCGGGCACTGGCGTGTCATCGTCGGCGACCTGCACATCGACGTCACGCCGCTCCGCGCCGGACCTCCCGGCGCGCCGCCCGACGCCGCGACGCGCGCCGTGCGGCTTGAGGCCGACCTGCGTGCCCGCGACGTGACCGTCGACGCGCTGGCGCGGCCGCTCGACGGAGACGCGCTCGTCGATCCGCTCAGCGGCATCGACGACCTCGCCGCCGGGCGCCTGCGGCTGTGCTCGCCCACTGCGCTCGCCGACGACCCCTTGCGCGTGATGCGGCTCGCGCGCCTGGCGCGCACGTTCGACCTCGTACCCGACGCCGCGGCCACGGAAGCTGCCTTCCGCGCCGCTCCCGGGCTCTCCGGCGTCAGCGGGGAGCGCGTGCGTGACGAGCTGTCGGCGCTGCTCGCGACGCACGGCGCCTCCCTCGCTCTGCGCGACCTCGCCGTCTGGGGGGCGCTGGCGGAGGTGCTGCCGGAGCTGGACCGCCTGCGCGGCGTCGAGCAGAATCCCTACCACCATCTCGACGTGTTCGAGCACACGCTCGAGGCGCTGACGTACGTCTGCGGAGTGATCGTCCAGCTCGGCGGCCGCAGCCACCTCACGCCGCCCGACGAAGCCGGCCTCCCCGGCGTCGACCCGCAGGTGCCGGTGTCGTGGGCGGTGCTGCTGCACGACATCG
>CAYTRM010000208.1:0-5381 GCA_964440225.1 uncultured Thermoleophilia bacterium
GATGAGGCTGCCGCCGAAGCCGAGGCCGACGAGCGCGGCGACGTCGCCGGTGGCCCAGTAGTAGCCGGACACGCCGAGAAGCGCCAGACCCACGACGAGCAGGCCGGTGACCGCCCCGCCGCGGAAGGCGACGGTGAGGGCCCTGCCGAGGCCGTCACGAGCGGCCTCGGCGGTGCGCACGTTGACGCGCACGCTGACCATCATGCCGATGTAGCCGGCGGCGGCCGAGAGCACGGCGCCGATGACGAAGCCGACGGCGGCGTGCCAGCCGTACGTCCAGTCCTTGCCGAGGCCGAGGGCCACCAGCAGGACGGCGAAGACGACCACACCGACGATGGCGATGGTGCGGTACTGCCGCGCCAGGTACGCCTTGGCGCCCTCCTGCACGGCGCCGGCGATGCGCTGCATGACCTCGTCGCCGGCCGGCAGCTTGAGCAACCACCTGATGAGCAGGATGCCGTAGATCACGGCGATCAGCCCGCAGACGACCGCCACGAGTATGGCGTTGTTGGATACGAACGAAGACACTGCGTAGCTCCTTTCTACAACCCCTCACCACGCGGGCGCCGGGCGGCGCCCGTGGTACTTGCCTTACCCCAGGTACTTGCCGATCAGGAGGTCGAGCTTCTGCTTCGTCGCCGCCGGGATGAGCTCGGCCGGCGTGTTGATGGCGAACTCGACAGCGTGGCGACACGAGCAGTCGCGATGCTGATCGAGCGCGGTGACGACGCGGCGCACGATGGTCTGCGCCGTCTCGACGTTGCGCCGGACGTTGGCCAGCACCTGCTCCAGCGTCACGTCCTCTTCCCCTTCGTACCACACGTCGTAGTCGGTGACCATCGCCATGGTGGCGTAGCAGAGCTCCGCCTCACGCGCCAACTTGGCCTCCTGGAGGTTGGTCATGCCGATCACATCGAAGCCGAGCTGACGGTAGACGTTGCTCTCGGCGCGCGTGCTGAACTGTGGGCCCTCGATGCACACGTACGTACCGCCCTCGTGCACAGTGGCGCCGGCGGCGCGACCGTGCTCGACGAGAAGACCGGACACGTACGGGCAGAACGGGTCGGCGAAGCCCATGTGGACGACGACCCCGTCGCCGAAGAAGGTGCTCGCCCGCGCCTTGGTGCGGTCGTAGAGCTGGTCGGGGACCACGACGTGGAGCGGCTCGAGCTCCTCGCGGAGGCTGCCGACCGCGCTGGCGGAGAGCACGTAGCGCACGCCCAGCGCCTTCATGCCCCAGATGTTGGCGCGATAGTTGACCTCACCCGGCAGGATGCGGTGACCGCGCGCGTGACGCGGCAGGAACGCGACGGTCACCCCGTCGATCTCGCCGAGGAAGTAGACGTCGGAGGGCGCTCCGAACGGGGTGTCGAGGCTCACCTCGCGAGCATTCTCCAGGAGCTCGTAGAACCCGGACCCGCCGATGACCCCCACGCGTGCAGACTCGGTGATCTCAGCCACGACTGCCTCCCTTCCGACGATGCGCCGCGCGAAGTATACAGGGCTGAGGAGCGCGTACAAGCCCGGGGGCGAGAGGCATCCGCCGCACGGTCGTGGCGCCCGTTTCGTGACACGCGACGGACGAACGCCGCGCTCTTGCCCTGGACGCGGGAGGGCGCCAGCGCCCTCACGGTGGTGATAGTCTTCAGAGGCATGCCATTACTTCGACGGCCCGCGGGCCAGGGTCTCGGAAGCCGCGGCGGGCCTCTCGCGCAAAGGAGCGAACGGTGCCGCAGAACAAGGTCATGCCCATCGAGGAAGCTCTCTCGCATATCGGGTCGGGTATGCACATCGCCGTCGGGGGCTTCATCGGTCAGGGCGATCCGCTCACGATCATCGACGCCATGAAGTCACTGGACGTCAAAGATCTCACGCTCTACGCCAACGACGCCGGCTATCGCGAGCGCGGCATCCTCGAGCTGGCCCAGCTCGGCAAGGTGAAGAGGATCGTCGCGAGCCACGTCGGCACCACTCCCTGGGTCGGCAAAGCGATGAACGAGGGCATCCTCGAGGTCGAGCCCGTACCTCAGGGCACGTTGGCCGAGATGATGCGCTGCGGAGGCGCCGGGCTCGGCGGCTTCCTCACCCCCACCGGCGTCGGAACGGTCGCCGAGGAGGGCAAGGAGATCATCGAGATGGACGGCCGGCCCTACATCCTTGTGCCGGCCCTCAAGTGCGACGTCGCGATCATCCGCGCCCACCAGGGCGACACGTGGGGCAACCTCACCTACCGCGGCACCTCACGCAACTTCAACGTGCCGGCGGCGACCTGCGCGGACTACGTCATCGCCGAGGTCGAGAACCTGTACGGCCTCGGCGAACTCGATCCCAATCACGTCCACACCTCCGGCATCTTCGTCGACGCCGTGGTCCGCGCCGACATCGACTACTGCGTGCTGCGTGAGGAGGCGGTCAACAATGTCTGACGCTAAGAAGATCATCGCCGCCCGCGCCGGCGGCGAGCTCAAGGACGGGCAGATCATCAACCTGGGCATCGGCCTGCCGACGATGGTGGCCAACTACGTCCCCGCCGGTCTCGACGTCATCATCCAGACCGAGAACGGCGCCATCGGCGTAGGCCCGCGCCCCGACGAGGGCTGCGAGGACCGCGACCGGGCGAACGCCGGCAACGCGCCGATCACGCTCATCTGCGGCGGCAGCTACTTCGACTCCGCGACCTCCTTCGGCATGATCCGCGGAGGCCACCTCGACGCCACCTTCCTCGGCACGCTCCAGGTCGACGAAGAGGGCAACATCGCCAACTGGACGGTGCCGGGCAAGATGCTCGCCGGCATGGGCGGCGCGATGGACCTCATCACCGGCGCGAAGATCGTGCACATCGTCACGGAGCACTGTTCCAAGGACGGCGCCTCCAAGCTGATGAAGAAGTGCACCTTCCCTCTCACGGGCGCCAAAGAGTGCGACGTGATCATCACCGAGCGCGCGCTCTTCCGTCGGTACCCGGACACGGGCTTCGTGCTCGAGGAGGTCGCGAAGGGCTACTCCCTCGACGACATCGCCGCCTGCACCGACATGACCTACACGGTGGCCGACGACGTGAAGCTCGACGCCTACGGAGAGGCCTGACGCCGCCGGCGATCAGGCACGCGACTCCGGCGGACGGCCGGCGGCTCCTCGCGGAGCCGCCGGCCGTCCGCGTTTTCGTCCATCCCGCACGCGGTATCTGTCCTGCACGAGCGCACACCGCGAAGGGAGCACGCCGTGACCAAGCTGAAGAACGACTTCAGCCGCAAGGAGTGGAAGGACTGTTGCGGCAAGGGCTGCAAGAAGTGCGACATCGCCCAGGCGTACATCGGCGAGTACGGCCGCAAGGAGGGCCTCGCGAAGCTGAACGCCGACCGCAAGAGAGTCAAGAAGGGCGGCAAGAAGAACAAGACGGGCGGCAAGAAGAAGGTGAAGGCTTGACGCCGGGCCGCGGAGCCTGCCGGTGACGCCCGCCGCGGCAGCGCACGTCGGCGCGTCCTCCGAGACCGTCGCCTACCTGGACATCGGCACCAACAGCGCGCGCCTCATGGTGGTGCGCGTCGAGGCCGACCGCTCGTGGAGCGTGGTGACGATGCAGAAGGAGTCGGTGCGCCTCGGCGAGGGCGAGTTCGGCGAGACCCGCGCGCTCCGGCCGGAGGCCATGGAGCGCGCGGCCGCCGTGTGCGCGCGCTTCGCGGAACTCGCGCGGGTGCACGGCGCCACCCGGTTCGTCGCCGTGGCCACCGCGGCGACGCGCGAGGCCGGGAACCGGGCGGAGTTCACGCGCCTGCTGCGCGACACCGCCGGCCTCGACCTGCGCGTCGTCTCCGGCAAGGAGGAGGCGCGCCTCGTGTACCTGGGCGTGCTCAGCCGCGTGCGCGTCGAGGAGCGCGCGCTCGTCATCGACATCGGCGGCGGAAGCACCGAGATCGCCGTGGGCGACGGCGACGGCGCCGACCTTGTGGACTCCGTCTCCCTGGGCGCCATACGGCTCACGGCGGAGTCGCCCGCGCCGCGGCAGGACGGCAGCGTGTCGGCGCGCGCCTACGAGGACATGCGGCACCGCGTGCGCCTGGCCGCCGCCCACGCGCTCCGCGCCCTGGGGCGGCCCCGCGCCGAGGCCTACGCCACCTCGGGCACGGCGGTGAACCTCGCCGCGGTCGCGGCGAGGACGCTCCACGACCGCGTGCCCCGGCGGGACGAGCCGCTCACGCGCGCGGACCTCCGCACGCTGGCCAAACGCCTTCGCACCATGTCCGCCGACGAGCGGCGGCGCGTGCCCGGGCTGACGCCGGCGCGAGCCGACATCGTCGTGGCCGGCGCCGCGATACTCGAGACGCTCATGGACGAGCTCGGACTCGGGCAGGTGACGGCGCTCGAAGACTGCGGGCTGCGCGAGGGCCTGCTCCTGGACGACCTCGCGCGCGGCGACCACGGGGAGAGCTTCCTGGAGACCGGCGTGCGCGAGCGCAGCGTCCTGCAACTGGCACGCGCGACGTCGTTCGACGAGACGCATGCCCGCCACGTCGCCGCGCTCGCCCTCGAGCTCTTCGACAGTGCCCGAGACGCCGGCCTGCACCGTCTCGGGCCCCGCGAACGGGAACTGCTGGGGTACGCGGCGCTGCTGCACGACATCGGCACCTTCCTCAGCTACACCCGCCATCACCAGCACACCTACTACCTGGTGCGGAACGCCGAGCTCGTCGGCTTCGACCAGAACGAGATCGCCATCCTCGCCGCGACGACGTACTTTCACCGCAAGGCCCGGCCAGCCGGCCGGTACGAGGCGTTCACGGATCTCGACCGGGCGTCGCGCAAGGTGGTGCGCAAGCTCAGCGCATACCTGCGCCTTGCGGAGTATCTCGACCGCGGGCACACGGCAGCGATCGCGCACGCGCGGCTGGCCGCCTCAGCCGACGGCGCGCTCCGTCTGGAACTCACCACGGCAGGCGACTGGCGGCTGGAGCGCTGGGCTCTCGAACGTCGCCGGGAGAGCCTCGAGAAGGCCCTCGGCAGGCGACTCGAGACCGTCGCCGTCTGACCGGCGCAGCCGGTCCGCGGACGTCAGATCTCGGCGATCACCGTCGCGAGCTCGCGGCTGAAATCGCTGCCGGCCACGGTCGGCCAGACGCCGGGGAACCCGAGGACGAGGCGCTCCATCTCCTCCTGGCGAGCCGTCAGGTATCGAGCCGCTCCGGGCGCCACGATCACCTCGATGGGACCCGGCAGGTCGTGCCCGGCGTGTCGCCACGTCCCCCAGGTGATGTAGTCGCGCAGGACGCCGCTGGTGACCACGGCGTCCTGCAGGTCGCCGAGGTGGTCCTGAAGTCCCTTCATCGTCGCGATCAGGGGCAGGGCGCCGCGCCCCAGCGGTGCCGCAAAGAACTCCAGCGTGT
>CAYTRM010000209.1:0-1795 GCA_964440225.1 uncultured Thermoleophilia bacterium
CGCGCATCCTCACGCTCGGTGTGCTGCAGGGCGTGCTGGCCGACAAGGTCGACGGGCCGGTCAACTTCGTCAACGTGCAGAACATCGCGGAGGAGAGAGGCATCAGCGCGAAGGAGTCGAAGCAGCCTGCCGCCGTCGACTTCCTCAACCTGATCACGGTGACGACTCACGACGCTCAGGGCGAGCTCTCCGTGTCCGGCACGACGCTCGGCCCCAAGCACAAGCCGCGGCTCGTCAAGGTCTATCGCCAAGACGTGGACATCGAGCCGGCGCCGCACATGGTGTTTCTGCGCTACGCCGACGTGCCCGGCATGATCGGCAGGATCGGCACCAAGGTCGGCGAGTTCGGCATCAACATCGGCCAGATGGGCGTGGGCCGCGAGGTCAAGGACCAGAAGGCCGTCATGGGACTGACGCTGGACGCGCCCATGAGCGCCGAGCAGCTCGCCGAGCTGGTCGAGAGCTGCGGGCTCGCGGACGGCAGGCGGGTGGCGCTCTAAGCCAGGCGCGCTGACGACGGCCGCCGGCGGGCAGCCGCCTGAGGCCGGATGAAGGAGTGTCGGGGGCGGTGGGCCGCAGGGCCCGCCGCCCCCGCTTGGATGCTCGGGCGCGGCGCCCGACTGCTCGCGTCGGGCTCGACCGACAAGCATCCATCCGCGTTCGCGCAACTCGTCGGGGCAGCGCTGCGCGTGTGCCTGGCGCTCGCTCTTGCGGGGCGCGCAAACGTCACCACCCCCCGGCGATTGTCATCCTTCCCGACCCTTGCATTGGTGGCTAGTCTCTGCCACGGGATGAGAGAGACGACCGAACACCATCGCGACTTGTTCATCGTTCTGGGCACTGCTCGAGGGCCCTTCGGCGGTTCACTGTGGAGCCGGTCGCCGAGCCTCTCCCGTCGCGGGCCGCTCCTCATCGCATTCTTTGTGCTCCGGTGCGCGGGCGTAGGGCATCAATGGTCTGGCTGCCCTGGGTGCGGTACAGTTGGGCAGGCGGCTCGGTCGGCGCGATCATGAGGGCTACTCGGTATTTCCTGCACACGCGTCGTCGCGCAGACCGAGCTATCATCCGAGACGAGTGGATTGAGCGCGTCATCCAGGATCCCTTGTGCGAGGAGCGGCAGGCAGACGGGCGCATCCGGCGCTGGGCACGTGTGCCCGAGATGGACAACCGCGCCCTGCGCGTCATTCTCTTGGGAGATGGCGAGACGGTACACAATGCCTTCTTTGATCGCGATTTCAAGGAGTAGGCCATGCGCGTCAAGTATTTTGCCGACACCGACACTGCTCTGGTCGAGTTCGCCGAAGGTCCGCCAGTAGAGACGCGCGAGCTCGACGAGAACATCTACGTCGATCTCGACGCCGATGGGCACATCGTCAACCTGACTGTAGAGCACGCCCAGCAGTCCGCCGGGATGGACGAGTTCTCTTACCAGCGGCTCCCTGCGCGGATCGGCGCCTGACACGGGGCCTCAGGGTATGCGGTGATACGCCCTTCCGTGCGGCGTGCGGCGGCAGGCCGCAGGGTCTGCCGCCCCCGCTACGTGCGCCTGAGACGGGCGTAGGCGAGCGCCAGTACGTGGCTGGCGACGAGGATCGCCATGCCCAGCAGGGCCGCCACCCACGACGGCCGATCGAACACGCCGAGCGTGATCGCCACCCATCCGATGACGACCCACTGGATGAGGTAGACCGCCGTGATGTTGCGGCTGAGCGACGTGAGGTACTGGGGCACCAGGCGCCACGAGAGCTGGCGGTCGAGCCACCAGAGCGAGGCCAGCCAGACGAGCACGAAACCG
>CAYTRM010000209.1:1805-5381 GCA_964440225.1 uncultured Thermoleophilia bacterium
GCATCGAGAGACCGCTGCGGTAGTAATCGCCCACCGCCAGGATGCCTCCGGCGTCTGGCGCGACCAGCACCACCGCGCCGCCGACCAGCACCGCACCCAGACCAGTCAGCGCCCAGGTCCGCATGAGCCGCGTCGCGGAGGTCGCTCGGGCGGCGAACCCCGCCAGGGCGAGCCCCAGAAGCGGATAGGTGAGCCAGGGGAAGAGTGGGAAGGAGACCCAGTCGCCGGTCCCCCACAGCGGGTCGAGGAGGAAGTTCTCGTTCAGAAGGAAGTTCTCGCCGAGCCCCCACAGGAGTGGCGAGACGGTCGCGACCGCCGCTGCCAGCGCTAGGATGACACGCGGGTCGTGCAGGTAACGCTTGACCAGTCCGAGGATGATCAGGGAGAGGCCGGCGAGCTGCAGGATGTCGATCTCGAAGAACGGTCCCCACCAGGTGTCGCCAAAGAGTTCGATCACCCGCGGGTGGGTCCCCAGCAACAGCGGCAGCATGAAGCGCAGCACGTTGAGGGCGTAGCCGAGCGCGAAGAGCTGCAGCCCGCGCACGATGCCGCTGCGCACGCTGGTCCGGGTCGAGCTCCCGAACAGGAAGCCCATCGCGACCATGAACACGGGGGCCGCCGGAGCCGTGCCGAGGAGCACGAAGAGCAGCCCGAGTGCCGAGTCTTCACCTTCGCCCACGGCGAAGATCACCTGGACGTGCTGCATGACCATGAAGACGATGGCCAGACCGCGCGCCAGGTCGAGAAAGCGAAGCCGGCCGCCTGTCGTGAGCAAGGGCCCGAACGCCCGGGGCGAGCCGGGGCGCGGGACCGCTGTGCCGCTCACTTGGGCTTGCGCTCCGCGGAGGCTTCAGTGATCGACGAGTCCGTGAGCAATGCCACGATGGCGACGATGGCGGTAGGGATGGCGGCGCCGATAGCGGCCGCGATGGCGGCACGGGTAAGACGACTCATCGTGCCGCGTCACGCATCGCGGCCACCCTCCGGCGTGTGGCGATAGGCCTTCCAGGCGATGTAGGCGATGCTGACCGCCATGATGGCGATGAACACCGGACTGGTGAGGATGGCGACAAGGGGTTCGCCGAGCAGGACGAGCACCCAGAGGATGGCGGCGGTGATGAGCGCATCGACGACCAGCTCCTCCAGCACGAATCTGGTCCTCGACTTGAAGCGCTTCGGCGATGTCATCTGAGGCCTCTTTCGGGGTGGGATCCGGCTGTTCATCAGCCAGCGGCAGACGCACGATACAGCATCGAACTATCTTATTGCAAGTGACTGTCAGATTGGTTATGCTCATTGTCGATGTCGCCGCTGACCCTCAGACAGCGCAACCGGCTCGCCGGCATGCGCCACATTCAGAGCGTCGCGCTCGAGCTCATGGAGGCGCGCGGGTTCGACGGGGTGACGCTCCAGGACGTCGCGGTCGCCGCCGGCGTCTCCCCCTCGACCGTGTACCGGTACTTCGAGACGAAGGAGCGCGTCGTCCTGTGGGACGAGCACGACGCGCCGATCGGCGCTCAGTTGGCGTCGCGCCTGCGCTCTCAGCCTCCGGCGCTCGCGTTTCGCGACGCCTTCCTGGCGGCGCTGGGCGAGCGCGACGACGTCGCGGCGCTGCTGTGCCGCGTCCGTTTCATCTACGCGACGCCGCAGGTGCACGCGGCCGCGGTCGAGCAGGACTTCCGGGACCGCGCCGCGTTGGCACGCGGGATAGAGCAGACAGCGGCCGCGTCTGACGCTTTGGTCGCGGATGTGCTGGCCGGCTGCTGCATGGCCGCACTCGACGCCGCACTCGACCACTGGCAGCGCGCCGACGGGACCGCCGACCTGCGCGCCATCGTCCACGCTGCGTTCGCACCGCTCGTCCTGACAGAGACTTCTGTGTGACCGGGGCCGCGGGCCCTCGCGCGCGCCGATGCTTGCGCCCACGCGCGCGACTGACGTAAACTCACCGGACTATGCGTCGCCGTACGACAAGCGAGTCCAGCCGGGAGGCCCACATTGGGGTACGCGCCCGCGACCTCTCCCTCCTCGGCTGCCTGCTGCTCCTCCCCCCCCGGGGGGATGCGTAAGACACCCGCGGCCGCACGGCCACCTTTCGGATCAGCATTGGATCCATGGTTCTCCTTGACGACGACGCACGCCTTGGGAGGTGTGGGTGACTCGTGACCAGTAGCAGACACATCAGGATCTTCGATACGACGCTGCGCGACGGCGAACAGGCGCCGGGCGCTACCTTGAACAGGGCCGAGAAGCTTGAGATCGCCCACCAGCTCGCCAGGCTGGGCGTGGACATCATCGAGGCCGGTTTTCCGATCGCCTCTCCCGACGACTTCGAGGCGGTCAAAGCGATCGCCGCCGAGGTGGATGGGCCGCGGGTCGCAGGCCTCGCGCGGGCCATCGAGAAGGACGTCACCACCGCCTGGGATGCGGTGAAGGTGGCGGCGAAGGCGAAGGCACCGTGGAGGGCGAGTTCCGCGAAATGTAAGCTAAATCAGCATTTATCCCCCTCCCCTTTTACATCTCCGCCGGGGAGGGGGATTTTTATTGCTTTAAAAGACCCCCCACCGATATATATATTGCTTCAGTACTTTCTTTTTACCGTTTCCGCTTTTACAATAGGAGAGGCTTTTTCGAATCAAGAGGCATATTATGACTTATCTGGATGACATTTTACGCAAGGTGAGCAGGCCCGGGCGCTACACTGGTGGCGAGTGGAACAGCATAGTTAAAAACTGGGACGAGACGCCGATAAAAATCGCCCTCAGCTACCCGGATGTCTATGAAATCGGCATGTCCAATATCGCCCTGCCCATCCTCTATGCCCTTTTAAACCGCCAGACAGACGTGCTGGCCGAGCGCGTCTTTGCCCCGTGGGTGGATATGGAGGCAGCCATGAGAGAGAGAGACGTCCCTCTCTTCAGCCTTGAATCCAGACGCCCGCTCAAAGATTTTGATATCATCGGCTTCTCCCTCGGCTATGAACTCACCTATACCAACGTGCTGAACATGCTTGATTTAGCGCAGATACCGCTCCTCGCCGCGGAGAGGGATGAAAGCCACCCCCTGGTCATCGCCGGCGGCAGCTGTGTTTTAAATCCGGAGCCAATGACGGACTTCTTTGACCTCTTTGTCATCGGCGATGGGGAAGAAGCCGTCCTCGAACTTCTGGAAAGTTACCGCAAATGGAAGAAGGCGGGCGGCGCCGGCAAGAGCGCTTTCCTGCGGCAGGCAGCCACCATCCCGGGCATCTATGTTCCCTCTTTGTACCAGGCCGAATATCAGGCAGACGGCACGCTAAAAAGCTTCACGCCAACCGTGCCGGAAGCAAAAGCCCGCATCCAGCGGCGCATTGTAGCCCAGCTCCCACCGCCGGTAACAAATCAGATTGTCCCGTATATAGAGGTGGTGCACGACCGCGGAGCTATAGAGGTACAGCGGGGATGCAGCCGTGGCTGCCGCTTCTGTCAGGCCAGCATTATCTACCGTCCGGTACGAGAGCGCCCGGTGGAGGAGGTGCTGGAGGCAGCGGGCGAAATCACCGGCCACTGCGGCTATGATGTCATATCCCTGGTCTCA
>CAYTRM010000210.1:0-5363 GCA_964440225.1 uncultured Thermoleophilia bacterium
CGCGTTCTTCCGCGGCGCCGCCGCCGTCATGGCGGCCGACCTGGCGGCGACGCCGCGCTCGGGGCTCCTTGCTCAGATCTGCGGCGACGCCCACCTCTCCAACTTCGGCGTGTTCCTCTCGCCGGAACGCACCCTCGTCTTCGACATCAACGATTTCGACGAGACGCTGCCGGGCCCGTGGGAATGGGACGTCAAGCGCCTCGCGGCGAGCTTCGAGATAGCCGGGCGCGACCTCGGGTTCGCGCCGGTCGACCGGCGAGCGGTCGTGCTGGCCGGCGTGCGCGAGTACCGCGACGCGATGCGTCGCGCCGCGGACATGGGCGCGCTCGAGGCCTGGTACGCGCACCTGACCGTCGAGGACGTCGTCACCTGGGTCGACGGCGAGGTGGGGGCCGGTCGCCTCGACAAGAGGGCGGCGCGGCAGGCGGAACGGTCGATCGCCAAGGCCCGGCGGCGGGTCCACACCCGCTCGCTCGCGCGGCTGGCCGGCGAGGTCGACGGCCGTCTCCGCATCCTCGCGGACCCGCCGCTGATCGTCCCGCTCGACGATCTCATGCCGCCGGGCGCCGCGCACGACGAGAGGGACGAGTGGATGCGCTCGCTGGTGCGGTCCTACCGGCAGTCGCTGGCGCAGCGGCACCACCCGATCGAGCAGTTCGAGTACGTCGACACGGCGCGCAAGGTGGTGGGCGTGGGCAGCGTCGGCACGCGCGCCTGGATCCTGCTCTTCGAGGGTCGCCAGCGGCAGGCTCCCCTCTTCCTGCAGGCGAAGGAGGCCCAGGCGTCGGTGCTCGAGCGGTTCGCCGGCAAGAGCGAGTATCGCGACCACGGGCGGCGGGTCGTCGAGGGGCAGCGTCTGATGCAGGCGGCCAGCGACGTCTTTCTCGGCTGGCTGCGGCTCGAGGGCCTGGACGGCCGGTTGCGCGACTACTACGTGCGCCAGCTCCACGACTGGAAGGGGAGCGTGGACGTCTCGACGATGCGCGCGCCGGGGATGGCGCTCTACGCCCGGCTCTGCGGTGCGACTCTCGCCCGGGCGCACGCGCGCCTCGGCGACCGTGTCGCGATCGCCGCGTACCTCGGGCGCGGCGACGCCTTCGACGAGGCGCTCGCCGGTTTCTCGGTCGCCTACGCGGACCGGAACGAGCGGGACTACGAGGCCTTCGTG
The DNA here is from genome assembly GCA_964440225.1 of uncultured Thermoleophilia bacterium. GTDB lineage: Bacteria > Actinomycetota > Thermoleophilia > UBA2241 > UBA2241 > CAIXSE01. Next base: position 1,169 of record CAYTRM010000210.1, read on the forward strand.
AAGGCCGTGAAGTCGGGGCGTCTGGAGGCGGAGACCGGCGTCTGAGGCGGGGGCGTCGCGTGCGGCGTTCCGGACGGGCCCGACGGACGCCCCGCGCCGGACGGGCCCGACGGACGCTCCGGCCCCGACGCTACTCGGCCGCCTGGCCGCCGCAGAGCCGCCGCACGTCGGCGGCCGACACGGCGGCGAGGGCCGCGGCGGCGAGGCGGCGAGCCGCGGTGCTGTCGCACGCCCGGACCGCCTCCTTGGCGAGCGGGATCCGGGCGGGCGCCATCGAGAGCTCCGAGACGCCCAGCCCGAGCAGCAGCGGGATCGCCGCCGGCTCTCCCGCGACCTCGCCGCACACGGCGACCTGCGCGCCCCCGTCCGCGGCCGCCCGCGCCGTGACGTTGATCAGCCTCAGCACGGCCGGGTGCAGCGGGTCGGCGAGCGTCGCCACGTCGGCGTTGCCCCGCTCCGCGGCGAGCGTGTACTGGGTCAGGTCGTTCGTGCCGACCGAGAAGAAGTCGACGTGCGGGGCGAACGCCTCCGCGGTCAGGGCGGCCGCCGGTACCTCGACCATGATGCCGACCTCGAGGCGGTCCGAGGCAGGCGCGCGGCCGGCGCCGAGGGACGTTCGCGCCTCCTCCAGCAACCTCCGTGCCAGGAGCAGCTCCTCCACGGTCGAGACCATCGGGAACATGACGCGCACGTGGTGGTCGGCGGCGACGCGAAGGATCGCGCGAAGCTGGGTGAGCAGGACGCCGGGGTGACGGAGGCCGACGCGCAGGCCCCTGACCCCCAGAAACGGGTTGGCCTCGGGCGCGACAGGGAGGTAGGGCAGGGGCTTGTCGGCGCCGGCGTCGAGCGTGCGGATGGTGAGCGGCCGGCCCGAGAGCGCCTCGGCCACCGCGCGGTAGGCTTGCTCCTGCTCGTCCTCGTCCGGGGCATGCTCGGCCTGGAGGAAGAGGAACTCGGTGCGCAGAAGGCCGACGCCGTCGGCGCCGGCGGCGACGGCGGTCGCGGCGTCGCCGGCCGCGGCGATGTTCGCCGCCACGTGTACGGCCACGCCGTCGCGGGTGACGGCGGGCAGGTGCGCCAGCGCCAGCGCCCCGGCTCTCCGCCGCTCCCAGGCCGCCTGCTGGTCTTCGGCCGCCCGGACGGCGTCCGGCGGCGGGTCCACCAGCAACGTCCCGGCCTCCCCGTCGAGGACGAGGCGGGCGCCTTCCTCGACGCTCAGGAGCTCCGCTCCGCAGCCGACGACCGCCGGGATGCCGAGCGAGCGCGCGAGGATCGCGCTGTGTGCGGCGGGACCACCGAAGGCGCAGGCGATGCCGCGCACTTTGGATCTGTCGAGGGCAGCGGTCTCGGCCGGCGTCAGGTCGGCGGCGACGACGATGCCGTCGCCGTGCGACGCCGGCGGCGCGGCGACTCCCGCGAGGTGGCGCAGGACCTGGTCGCCGACGCTTCGGAGGTCGGCCGCGCGCGCCCGCTGGTACGGGTCGCCCAGCGCGTCCCAGACAGCCGCCGCCGCGGCCACGGCGTCCGCCCAGGCGCGCGCCGCCGCGGTGTGGCCGCGCGCGACGGCGTCGCGCGCCGGCGCGAGCAGCGCGTCGTCCGTCAGGAAGAGGAGGTGCGCGTCGAAGATGGCGGCGTCGCGCTCGCGACCGGCCAGCGACGCTCCGGTGCGCCGGATGTCGGCGGCGGTGGCCGCCAGGGCACGTTCCAGAGACGCCAGCTCGGCCGCGGGATCCCCGGCGGGGAGGTCCGCGACGTCGACGGGCGCGGGCCGGAGGAGCCTCGCCGCGCCGACGGCCACGCCGGGCGAGGCGGCCAGGCCGCGGAGCGCTGTGCCCGGGGGTGGGGGCGAGGCTGGGGGCGACGGCGCAGCGGCTTCGCCCGCGGCGACGACCGGCGCTTCGGGCCCAGACGCCGTGCGGTCGGGGGCGGCCTCGGGCGGCGTCACGTCGTCCGGCTCGCCGAACGCGTCGTCGGCAAGCCGCCGCACGGCCGCGAGGGCCTCGGCGGCCTCCGGTCCCGAGGCCGCCACGACGATCTCGTCGCCGTGGCGAATGCCGAGTGTGGCCACCGCGCTGAGGCTGCGGGCGCTCACGGCGCCGCGCTCCGTGGAGGCCTTCGCCACGGTCACCTCGGCGTCGAACCCGGCGGCCGTCCGCACCAGCAGGGCCGCCGGCCGCGCGTGGAGGCCGAGGCGGTTCCGGACCGTGACGCGCAGCGCCGGCTCGCCGCCGGCCTCAGCCTCGCCGTCGGCCGGCGGCTTGGCGGCGGCGTCCGCTGTCGCCGCCGGAGTCGGCGTCGGAGCCGCGCCTGGATCCGCATCCGGAGCCGACGCCGAAGCCGCCTCCGGGGCGAGGTGCGCCGCCTTCGCCGACAGTCCGGCGCGCGCCTCTTCGGCGACCACCTCCAGTGGCTCGCCGAGGCCGGCGGCGACGGCCGCGGCGACGGCGCCCTCGACGAGCGGCGCCTCCGTGAGCAGCACGCGGCTCCGGCGCTCCTCGGGCAGCAGTTCCAGCGCCAGCTCGGCCGAGAGCACGGCGCTGCCGAGGTCCATGAGCACCAGCACGCCGTCGTCGGACCACGCCTCGTCGATGGCTCGCGCCACGAGTGTGGCGTCGGTGCCGAGCGGCCGGCCGGGCTGATCCAGGCCGCCGGCGACCGCGATGCGCGCCTCCGGCCCGCCCATCTGCGCGGCCAGCTCCGCCACGCCTTCGGCGAGCTTCGCGCTGTGGCTGACGAGGACGAGTCCGATCACGGCTACGCCCGGCGCCGTCCGGGGGCCGGTGCCGCGTCGGCCGGCCCCGCGTCCGCCGGCCCGGCGTCCGCCGGCTCACCCGCAAGGATCTCGGCCGCCGACTCCAGAAGCAGCCATGACGAGGTCGCCCCCGGATCCTGGTGCCCGACGCTGCGCTCCCCGAGGTAGCTGGCGCGCCCCTTTCGGGCCACCAGCGGGATGGTCGCCAGCATGCCCCGCTCGGCCGCGCCCGCCGACTCGCGCAGCGCGTCGGCGAGCGGACGTCCCGCCGCCGCCGCTTCCATCGCCGCGGCGGCCGGCGCCAGCGCGTCGACCATCGTCTTGTCCTCGAGCTCGGCCTTGCCCCGGTCCTGGACGCCCTTGACGCCTGCGGTCAGCGCGGCCGCCCATTCCGGGGACGTCAGTTCTTCGCGGTCTCCGGCGGCGCCGGCCATCCGCAGGAACAGCGTCCCGTACAACGGCCCGGCGGCGCCGCCGACCGTGGACACCAGCGTCATGCCGACGGTCTTGAACAGGGCGCCGAGGCCGCCCGGCGCCGCTCCACCCGGCGCAACTCCGCCCGCCACTGCCGGGTCATCCAGCTTGACGACTACGGCCTGCATGCCGCGGTCCATGTTGACGCCGTGGTCGGCGTCGCCGATGGCCGCGTCGAGCTCGGTCAGGTGGTCGCGCTCCCGTGCCACCGCTCCGGCGAAGGTGCGCAGCCAGGCGAGGACGGCGGGCCGGGTGACGGTCTCGCTCATGCGCCCCACCGCAGCCCCGGCGTGTTCACCGGCGCGTCCCAGAGCGCCGTGAGCTCGTCGTCGAGACGGAGCAGCGTGAGCGAACACCCGGCCATGTCGAGCGCGGTCATGTACGAGCCGACCAGGCTGCGCGCGATGCCGATGCCCCGCCCCTCGAGGAACCGGTGCAGCTCGTTGAAGACCACGTACAGCTCCATGAGCGGCGTGCCGCCCATGCCGTTGACGAAGGCGAGCACGCGGTCGCCGCGCGCGAACGGCAGATCGTCGACGATCGCCGTGGCCAGCGCGTCGACGATGTCTCGGGCCGGGGCCGGCGCGCGCCGTTCGCGCCCCGGCTCGCCGTGGATGCCGACGCCGAACTCGATCTCGTCGTCGGCGAGCTCGAAGGTGGGCTTGCCCGACATGGGCGTGGTGCACGAGGTGAGGGCCACGCCCATGCTTCGCGCGGATGCGTTGACGGTGCGCGCGAGGCCGGCCACTTCTTCGAGGGGCCGGCCCGCCTCGGCCGCCGCGCCGCAGATCTTCTCGGCCAGCACCGTCGCGCCGACGCCGCGCCTCCCGGCCGTGTACAGGCTGTCCCGCACGGCGACGTCGTCGTCGAGCACGACCTGCTCGACGGTGATGTCCTCTGCCGCGGCCAGCTCGGCGGCCATCTCGAAGTTCATGACGTCGCCGGTGTAGTTCTTGACGATGTGCAGCA
>CAYTRM010000211.1:0-5357 GCA_964440225.1 uncultured Thermoleophilia bacterium
AGGCTGGTGGGATGCGAAGACGGCGGTCCGCGCCATCAAGTTGCTCGAACGATACGGCATCGAGTTCGCGGAGCAGCCGGTGCGCATGGACGACCTCGAGGCGGCTCGATTCGTGCGCGGTCACGTCGACGTGCCGATCGCGCTCGACGAGAGCGTGCGGGGTCCGCGCGAGGCGCTCGCCTGCGCCAAGGCCGAGGCGTGCGACATGTTCGTTGTCAAGCTGATGAAGACCGGCGGGATCCTGAACGCACTCAAGGTCAACGCGATCGCTGAGGCCGCCGGCATCAGCGTGATGATGGGCAACATGGGCGAGAGCTCGGTTGCGCTTGCGGCGCACTACCACCTCAACGTGGCGCTGGCGAACGCCACCCACGGCGACGCCGATCTGCCGTGGCGGCCCGGCGGCATGACCCACGACATCGGCCGCGGTCTCCGGCAGGAGGTCGTCGACGACGTGTCGTGGGTCCATGTCCCTGAAGGGCCCGGGCTGGGCATCGAGTTGGTCGAGGAGAACGTCGAGCGGCAGCGCGTCGCGCGCCGCTGGTGACGGAGTGGTGGATCCGGGCGAGATCAGGACGCGCTGGGCTGCGGCCGGCGGCGAACCCGCCGGCTTGCCGGCGGGATCCGGCCTCATGGGCTTTCCCGTGGTCGACGACCCGGAGGCGCTCTCCGGCGCCGCTCTGGCGGCCGTCGGTCTGCCCGCGGGCGGCGCGGCGGACGCCCCGGCCGCGGTGCGGGCCGCCTCGGCGGCGTACGCGGGGTGGGGCGTGGCGCCCGGCGGGGCTCCGCTCGGCGTCGACTACGGCGACGTGACCGTGAGCCCCGGCGATGTCGAGGCGACCTTCGTCCGAGCGCACGAGCGCCTGGCCGACATCTTCGCCGCCGGCGCCATGCCCCTGGTGCTCGGAGGAGACGGCGTCGTGAGCCTGCCGGTGCTGCAGGTGCTCTCGGGCAAGCTGCGCGGCAGGCTGGGCGTCGTCGCCTTCAGTCCCTCGTACGACATCGCCGCCGAGCCGCGCCACGGGGCTGCGTCACGCTGGGCGCGGGCCCTCGAGCTCGGCGTGGTCGTACCCGCCAATCTTGTGCTGATCGGAGGGCGAGCGGCTCCCCCCGACACAGCCGCCCGCCGTGTCCTGCGCGGACTCGGCGTCTCGACGTACGGTGTAGCCGATGTCGCGCGCGACGGTATGCCGACCATCGCCGAAGAGGCGCTCGAGACCGCGTCGACCGGCACCGAGGCGGTCTACCTCTCCGTCGACATGGAGGTGCTGGCGGGGGCGGCGGACCCGGTCGGGCTCACCGCGCGGGAGTTGGCCGAAGGCGCTGCGGCGGTGGCCACCGGCCTGCTGGCCGCCGCGGATGTGTGCGGAGCCGGACCGGACAAGGGCGGAGGCGACGGCCCGACGCGGGCGGCGGCGCGCGTCGCCGCCGAGATCGTCGCCGGAATCGCCGAACGGCTCGCCTGAGCCGCCACGCACGGTGTGTACGACCAGTCGGCACGCGGGGGTGGCCACGCCCTCGCGCTGCAATCACGAGGAGGAAACGTGAGCGTCGTCAACGCGTTCAATGAGTGGGACCCGCTGGAGGAGATCGTCGTCGGTCGCGTCGACGAGAGCACGCTCGTCCCGCCGTGGGACGTCATCATGCCTGCCGTCGTGCACGACAAGACGCAGTGGGACTTCTTCAAGCAGCACGGCGGCACGCCGTGGCCGGTCGAGATGCTGAAGAGGGCCGAGAGGGACCTCGACGCCTTCATCGACGTGTTGCAGCAGGCGGGCGTGACGGTGCGCCGGCCCGAGCCGTACGCCTACGAGCGCCCGTTGAGCACGCCCGACTGGGAGGTCGCGAGCAGCTGCTACGCGCTCATGCCTCGCGACGTGCTCTTCGTCATCGGCGACCAGATCATCGAGGCGCCCATGGGCTGGCGGAGCCGCTCCACCGAGCGGCTCGCGTACCGCGAGCTCTGCAAGGAGTACTTCCACGGCGGCGCCCGCTGGGTCGCCGCGCCGCCGCCGCGCCTCTCGGACGAGAGCTACACGCCGGGGTTCGTGGCTCCGGAGGAGGGCGAGCCCCAGCGCTTCCTGCCGACCGAGTACGAGCCCTTGTTCGACGCTGCCGACGCCATCAAGTGCGGCCGCGACGTCTTCATCGCCCGCTCGAGCTGCTGCAATCGCTTCGGCATCGACTGGCTGCAGCGTCACCTGGGCGACGACTACGCCGTCCACGAGGTGGAGATCCACGACACCCACCCCATGCACATCGATGCGACGTTCCAACCGCTCGCGCCGGGCAAGCTGCTCATCAACCCCGAGCGCGTCGCCAAGGTCCCCGACATGTTCGAGAAGGCGGGCTGGGACGTCCTCGTCTGCCCTGAGCCGGAGATGCCCGCGTCGCACCCCATGTACAACTGCAGCCGCTGGATCATGATGAACGTCGTGATGCTCGACGAGACCCGCGTCGTCGTGTCCGCCGGCGAGAAGCGCTTCATCCGGCAGCTCAGGGACTGGGGCTTCGAGCCCATCGAGTGCCCCTTCTGGGACTTCGAGACCATCGGCGGCGGCTTTCACTGCGCGAGCGTCGACATCCGCCGCCGCGGCGCCCTCAAGTCGTACTTCTGAGGAGGCGCGGGCACGCCCGCGCCGCGCGCGACCTTCCCGAACAGGCTGGGCACGGCTCCCTAAACGCGAGTCCCATGGCGCCGGCGCGCTTGCGGGTCGACACTGCCAGTGGAGCATATGGAACCCCCTGGGAGGGCATCGTGACGCGTGAGGAGAAGGAGAGGGCGGCCGATGAGGTGCTGGCGCGATACACGCATCTCGGCGCGACGGTCGTGAGTGACGACCAGACGCTCTGCCGCATCCTTCAGACGCTCGAGTTCTCCGGCGCCGACAGGGATGTCGGCGAGTACCTCTGCTCCTTCATCACCGCCTGAGGGCGCTGCTCGGGCGCGGCGCCCGTGGTGAGTCAGAGGCTGTGGCCCCGGTGGCCGGCCGGACGGGAGCGGAATCCCGCCTGGGACCGCCGGGGCCGACCTCGTTTCAGGAGCGGCGTGAGAGCACGCGCTCCAAGGCGCGGCCGAGCTCCTCGTCGCCGGTCAGGGCCGGGCACGCCAGGATCTCCGCCAGCGCTTCGGTCTCCGAGATGGACGCCCGATACGGGCGTTCCGCGACGAGGGTCTGATATGCGGCCGCCAAGGCTACGATCTGCTCGGCGCGGCTCCGCGGCTCGCCTTCACCCTGCCTGACCATCGCCGTCCGGACCTCTCCGGCATCCGCGCCGAGCTCGCGGCTCAAGTCGAGCGCGAGTCTCGTGAGCCCCGCGCGGCGCCGGCGCAGGTACCCTTCTCGCGCCGCGACCAGCTCGCTCATGGCCGCCACGTGGTCGATCCCGGCCAGAGTCGCCCGTTCGGGGGTGTCTGCGCCGTGCTTCGCGCCGAACGTCATCACGTTGTTTCGCCCCCTGCGCTTGGCCAGATACATGGCCCAGTCGGCCTTGTCGATCAGCTCGTCCTTGAACGTGGCGTCTGTGGGACAGGTAGCGACCCCGATGCTGACGGAGAGCGAGTCCGTGCCCGAGGCGAAGGGCGTGTGGACGATGCCCGAGCGGATCCGCTCCGCGGCCTCGAGGGCCCCCTCTTCCGAGGTGTCGATGAGGATGGCGGCGAACTCCTCGCCGCCGTACCTCGCGACGAGGTCGACGTGGCGGACGGAGTCCTCGAGCACCCGAGCGACGGCGCGAAGGGCGCGGTCGCCGGACCCGTGACCGTGCTGCTCGTTGTAGGCGCGGAAGTCGTCGAGGTCGCAGAACAGCAACGCGAGACTCGCGTCGTTCTCCCGGCAGCGCTCGAGCTCTTCACCGAGCCGCTCATGGAAGTAGCGGTGGTTGTAGAGGCCGGTCAGCCCATCCGTGATCGCCTCGAGCTCCACGCGACCGGACTGCAGGGCCGCCGTCTGCAGCATCGACGCGACCGTCTGCGCGACGCTGCTGCGAAGACCCTCGACCGACGTGACCCCGGCGGTCGCCGGGATGTCGGCGGAGACGACCGCGACGATGGCGCCGTCACGAGCGGTCACGGGCGCGACGCCGCTGATCCAGACGCCCCACTGGTCGACGAGCAGCACGTTGGCCGCCAGCGAGCGCCCGGCGAAGACTTCGACGAGCTCATCGTCGGTCACGAGTTCATCACCGAGGTGGGGCTTATCCGGGGAGTCGGGCCCGGAGTCGGCGAGGACGACGGTCTTGCGACCACGCCGGGCGAAGGCAGTGACGTAGCGAGTGGGCGGGTTGGCCGCGCTCACCTCACGCAGGTCGCTCACGAGAGCGGCGTATTCGGGCCGGCGCTGGTCGGCGCTTTCGTGGAGGAGTAGCAGCGCATCGACGTCAACGGCCGTCGCGGCCTGTGCCGCGACCTGCGCGGCGAAGCGCCGTCCCTCGGCTATCTGCGCGAGGACTCGCCGGAAGGCGGCGACCATCTCGGGGTCGAACTGTTCGCCGCTGCAGCGCTCGAGCTCCTCGACGCACTCGTCGTGGGTCAGGCCCTGACGATAGGGTCGTCGCAGGGACATGGCGTCGTACGAGTCGGCCACGCACATGGCTCTGGCTATGACGGGGATCTCCTCACCGGCGAGGCCATCCGGATAGCCGTCGCCCGCCCAGCGCTCGTGGTGGTGGCGCACGCCCGCCACGAGCTCGTCGTCGAACAGGGGCCGGATGATGTCGGCGCTGAAGATCGGGTGCTGGCGCATCAGCTCCCACTCGTGCCGGTTCAGGCCGCTCGGCTTGAGAAGGACCCGGTCGGACACGCCGATCTTGCCGATGTCGTGCAGGTAAGCGGCCTCCTCGATCTGGCGCAGAAGGTCGTCCGGCCAGCCGAGTTCCTTGCCGAGCAGCACCATGTAGGCGGCCACGCGAGCCGCGTGGCCGAGGGTGTAGTAGTCCTTGGCGTTCATGGCCGAGCTCAGTGCCTTCAGGTTGTTGAGGTGCATGGTCTTGATGCCCTGATAGAGCTCGGCGTTGTCTATCGCGAGGGCTGCGAACCGGCAGATGGAGGCGATGGTGGACGTCTCGTCCTCCGGGATCCGGCGAGGCTCGTCGCGATGCGACAGCTCTACGACGCCCATCACGCGGTCCTTCGCGATCAGGGGCACGATCAGCCCGCCCGTCTCGCCGTCTTTGGCCATGGCCGCGACCTCCGCGGGCAGGAGGCGAGGATCGTCACGGCTCTCGACCACCACGGGTTGGCCGGACTCCACGGCCAGGCGTACGGCTGCCCAGCCGTCCAAGGGGAACGAGCGACCCTGCCAGGCTTCGTCTACCGCACCGTCGTCGATGCTCGCCACGTTGTCGAGCCAGCTTCC
>CAYTRM010000212.1:0-5352 GCA_964440225.1 uncultured Thermoleophilia bacterium
AGTGGTTGCGGGTCGCCTCGGTGCAGATCGAGAGGTCACGCTCCCCGAACCGCACGGTCGCGTCGGCGACGATGACGGCGACGTGAGCGCGGCTGAGACTCTGGACGCTGCGCAGGTACGAGTAGTACTCGACGCCGCTGACCTTGGCCGCCTTGCGCATCCCGGCTGTATCGATGAAGCGGAAGGCGCCGTGGGGCGTCTGCACGAGCGTGTCGATCGAGTCCCTGGTCGTGCCCGCGATCTCGCTGACGATCGTGCGCGTCTCGCCGGCGATGGCGTTGAACAGCGACGACTTGCCGGCGTTCGGCCGGCCGACGATGGCGACGGGCGTCTCGAGCGGCGCCGCGACCTCGGCCTCGCCCTCGACGGGCCGCTCGGCGCCGCTGACCTCGACCAGGCGGTCCAGCAGCTCGCCGGTGCCGAGCCCGTGGACAGCCGACACGATCAGGGGCTCGCCGAGACCCAGCTGATACACCTCGGGAGCCGCGCTGGTCACCGCCGGGTCGTCTATCTTGTTCGCGGCCAGCACGACCGGGGCGCGGGCGCGGCGGAGGACGTCGGCGATGCCGTGGTCGTCGGCGAGAGGCCCCGTCCGGCCGTCGACCACGAACAGCACGGCGTCGGCGGTCTCGATCGCCCGCTCGACCTGCTCGCGGATGTGCCCGGCGAACGGGGCGTCCTCCGTGGTGTCGTACCCTCCGGTGTCGACGAACAGCATGCGGTGGCCCGTCCACTCGACCTCGATCTCCTTGCGGTCGCGAGTGACGCCCGGCGTCTCGTGGACGACGGCCGCGCGCGTACCGCTGAGGCGGTTCACGAGAGTGGACTTGCCGGCGTTCGGCGAGCCGACGACGACGACGGTGGGCAGCTGACTCATCGGCACAGTGTAACAAACGCGTCGCGCAACGTTTCGGCGACGACGAGACGACCGCCGCACACCGCGCTCAGCTCCTCCTCGCCGACGTCGTCCAGCGCGCGGCCGAGCTCCTCGGGGAGGAACACGCGCGGGGCCAAGAGCCACTCGTCCGCCGCCAGCGGCTCACGGCCGATCGCGGCGGCCACCTCCGCGCCGCCGAGGAGGCCCGTCACGGTCACGTGCGGCCCGAAGAGCCGGTTCTCGACCACGAACGGCCGGGTCGGCAGGCCGGTCGCCGACGCCACCAGACCGCACGCCCGCTCCACGATCGGCAGGGCCAGGGTCCCGGTGAGCAGCCGCACGGCGCCGGCGCCGGTGGCGGAGTCCGTCGTCGCGCCGCCCTCGGACGCGCCGGCGCGTCCGCGCCGCCCGGTCCGGCGGCGCCGGCGAAGAGCCGCGCCGAGACCGGCGGCCTCGGCGAGCAGCGAAGCACAGATCCCGACGCCGTTCTCGTACTGGTCCGGGGCGTCGCCGGGCGGAGGCTCCGCGCCGGCCAGCAGGAACAGCTCGTCGGCGGCGTGCACGACGTCGCGGCCGCGGCGCGCGCGGAACCGCCGCTGCGCGCCGGCGACCACCTCCAGGACCGCCGCGGCGTCGGCCGCGGTGACGCGCCGCAGCTCGCCCTCGGCGGCCAGCGAGACGGGCACGACGCCGAGATCCGCGACCGCGGCCAGATCGCCGGCCCGGGCGATGGTCTCCTCGAGCACGGCGCCGTCGTTCCAGCCCGGGCACAGCACCACCTGCAGGTGCAGCTCCAGGCCGGCCGCCGCGAGCCGCTCCAGAGCGGCTCGAGAGCCGGCCGCGGCCCGTCCCATGAGGCGGACGCGGGCCTCGTCGTCCCAGGCGTGCAGCGAGACGTACAGCGGCGACAGCCGCAGGTCCTCGATGCGGCGCAGGTCGTGCTCGTCCAGATTGCTCAGCGTCGTGAAGTTGCCGTGCAGAAAGGAGAGCCGGTAGTCGTCGTCCTTCACGTAGAGCGCGGCCCGCAGACCCGGCGGTACCTGGTCGACGAAGCAGAAGCGGCAGGCGTTGCGGCAGGTCCGCGGCTCGTCGCCCAGCCCGCCCTTGTCGAGCGAGACGCCGTGCCACTCACCCGCCGGGAGCGCCACGACGAGGTCCAGAGCATGCCCGTCGCGCAGCACGGTCAGCCACAGGGTGCCGTCGGCGGCGGCGTCCTCCAGGTCCAGGACGTCCAACGGCAGACCGCCGCCCAGCCTCACGATGCAGTCGCCGGCGCGCAGACCGGCGCGGGCGGCCGGTCCCCTGACGTCGGCGATCGTGAGGCCCGGCTCGGGGTCCGGTCCCCGGGATTCACTCACCGCACAGGTCCAGAAGCGTGCGCACCGTCGCCTCGATCTCCTCGTCGGGCGTCGACGCTCCCGCCGTGACGCCGATCCGCCGCGCGCCCCGCAGCCACTGCGCCCGCAGCTCGGCGGCCGACTCGATGTGGTGGGTCCGCGGCTCGATCGCCCGGCAGAGCTGCGCGAGGCGCGCCGTGTTGGCGCTGTTGCGCCCGCCGACGACGACCACGACGTCCACCTCCCCGGCCAGCTCGCACGCGGCGCTCTGCCGCTTCTCGGTGGCGTCGCAGACGGTGTTGTAGACGAGCAGTTCGCGGGCGACCGGCGCCAGCGCCGCAGCGACGCCCGAGAGGTTGGCGCGAGTCTGGGTCGTCTGCACGACCACGCCCACACGCCGCCCGCGCAGCGACTCCAGCGGCAGCCCGGCCGCGTCCTCGACCACGACCGCCTCCGCGCCGGCGAACCCCTCGAGACCGGCGACCTCGGGGTGGTCGCGCTCCCCGAGGATCACCACCACGTACCCCGCCTGCTGCAGCCCGGCCGCCTTGCACTGCGCGACGGCGACGAACGGGCACGTAGCGTCGACCACGTTCAGACTGCGCGAGCGCGCCCGCTCGAGTACGTCCGGCGAGACGCCGTGGGTGCGCACGATGAGCGTGCCGACGCCTGCGCGCTCGGCCTCGTCGACGTCGCCCACGACGTCGACGCCCCGGGCCTGCAGGCTGGCGACGACGCTGGGATTGTGGATGATGGGGCCGAGGGTCGCCACCGGCTCGGGAGCCGCGTCCACGGCCTCTCCCGTGAGCCTCAGAGCGCGCTCGACGCCGTAGCAGTACCCGGCGTACCGCGCGACGACGATGCCGACCTCGCCGCGGCGCGCGTGACGCAGCTCCGCGCGCCGCTCGGGCTCGTCGTCGTACGGCGGGCCGCCGAAGCAGGCCCCGCCCGACGCGTCGTCAGAGCTGCGCATACAGGTCCGCGACGGCGGCCTGCATCCGCCGTGCGGCCTCGTGATACGCCTTGCTGCCGCGGCCGCTGATGTCGCTCAGGTCGACCGGGGGGCCGACCAGGCCGCGCAGGGCCGGCAACCCGGGCCGCCCGCCCCGGATCATGCGCTGCGTCCCGTCCATCGCCAGCGGCACCACCGGCGCGCCGCTGCGCAGGGCGATCATGCCCACGCCGGGAAGGAAGTCGTGGACGGCGTCGTCTCTCTGGCGGTGCCCCTCGGGAAACATCAGCAGCACCTCGCCGCGGCCGAGGATCTCGAGCGAGGTCCTGAGCGCCTCGCGATCGCCGGCGCCGCGGTCGATCGGGAACGCGCCCAGGCTCACGATCAACTTGCGGAACACGGCGTTGCCGAACAGTTCCTTCTTCGCCATGTACCGCAGCGGCCTGTCGAAGATCATGCCGGCGATGACGGGGTCGAAGTACGCCTTGTGGTTCATGATCACCATCGCGGGACCGTCGGCCGGCAGGTTGCCCCCTCCCCGCACGCGGCAGCGATAGACCCCGCCGAAGAGCGGGACGGCCAGCCAGCGGCAGAAGGTGTACAGGCCGCTCTCGCCGTGACCGGCGAGCGGGAGTCCCCACACCCTCACGACGGACGCTCCCCGTCGAGCACGATGCGCACGACGGCGGTCACGACCTCGTCCAGCGTCATCTCCGACGTGTCGAGCTCGACCGCATCCTCGGCGCGGCGCAGCGGCGCCACGGCACGCTCGGTATCTCGCCGGTCACGCTCCACGACCGCCTCCAGGACCTCGCCGGGGTCGACCTCGTCCCCCTTGGCCCACAGCTCGTCGGCGCGGCGCGCCGCCCGCACCTCCGGGCGCGCCGTGAGGTAGATCTTGACCGCCGCGTCCGGAAACACGTTGGTGCCGATGTCCCGGCCCTCCATCACGATGTCCGCGCCGGCGCCCAGCGACCGCTGACGCTCCACCAGCAGGGCGCGCACGGCCGGCAGCGCCGAGACCCGCGACGCGGCCGTGCCCATCTCGAGCGTCCGTATCGCGTCGCCGACATCCCGACCGTCGACGTGCAGCCGGCCGGCGGCGTCGAAGCGCAGCTCGACGGCCTCGGCGACGCCCAGCACGGCGGTCTCGTCGTCCAGCGGCACGCCCGCCTCGGTCGCGAGCAGGCCGACGGCCCGGTACATGGCGCCGGTGTCCAGATACAGGTAGCCCAGCTGCTCCGCGGCGCGGCGCGCCACCGTGCTCTTGCCGGAGCCCACCGGGCCGTCGATGGCCACGACGGTCATTCGACTTCCGCCCTTGTGCTGACCTCGAAGCCCAGGCTCCCGAGCACGTGGGCGGCGCGGGCGCACACGTCGCTGCCGAGAACGTAGACGGTGAGGGTGCCGCCCAGCTCGGCGCTCATGTGATGCATGGCGAGGTCTTCGACGTTGATGCCCGCGTCGCCGAGCGCGACCATGATCTCCTGGAACACCCCGGGCCGGTCGCTCACGGGGATGATGAGGCGGTACAGGTCACGCGCCGGCAGACTGCCGGCGGCGAGAAGGCGCTCACGCTGCTCCGCGGCGTGGGCGATCGTGCCGCCGAGCCGGTCGGCGTCGCCTGTCGCCAGCGCTTCGAGCACTTCCTGGAGGCCGTCCTGGAACGTCGCCAGGGCGGCGAGCATGGCGGGGCGGTTCTCGAGGAAGATGTCGGTCCACACGCGGCGGTTGCTGCCGGCGATGCGCGTGAGGTCCCGGAAGCTGGGCCCGGCGGAGAGCAGCGCGTCACGCGCGCCGGCGTGCTGGCCCGCCTGGCTCATGAGGACGTTGGCCAGCACATGCGGCAGGTGGCTCACCACCGCCATGACCCGGTCGTGCTCGTCCGGGTCGACGGCGACCGGGCTGGCGCCGATCTCGCCCAGAAAGCCGTACAGGAGCTGATAGGCGTCGGCGTCGACGTGCGCGCCCGGCGTGACGAAGTAGGTCGCCCCCTTGTACAGCGAGGCGCGCGCGTTGGCGACGCCGGCGGTCTCGGACCCGCACAGGGGGTGGCCGCCGATGCAGCGCCGCTGCTCGGACGGCGTCAGCGCGCGCATGAGCGCCCCCTTCGTGCTGCCGACATCGGTGACGACCGCGTGACGCGGAGCGGCGGCGAAGGCGGCCTTCACGTGTCCGACCACGAG
>CAYTRM010000213.1:0-3626 GCA_964440225.1 uncultured Thermoleophilia bacterium
CCGGCCCCGCCACACTCAAGCTGCTCCGATGGAGAGAGACGGCTCCGCCGGAGCGCCCGGGGCCGGGGCCGCGCGAGCGGCCCCGGCCCCTTCTCTCGTCCGCTATCCTGCCCTTGACGGCGAAGCGAGGGGAGCGAGGTGCGTGATGCGAGCGTCCGGAGCCGGCGCATGAGGCCAGGTGACCAGGGCGATGACGGCGCCACGATCCGGCCGGTCGCGTGCAACCGCGACTGCGGCGGCGGCTGCCCGCTGCTCGCCACCGTCGATGGCGGCCGGGTCCGGCGCATCGCGGACAACCCGGCCGGCGGACGGTACCTCAAGGGCTGCATCCGCGGCTACCACGCCTGGCAGCAGCAGCAGGCGCCGGACCGGCTGACCAGCCCGCTGGTGCGCACCGGCCCGCGCGGGTCGGGGCAGTTCCGCGAGGCGAGCTGGCCCGAGGCCGTGCGACTGGTCGCCGACGGCCTCGCGCGCGTACGCGACAGGCACGGCGACGGCGCCGTCCTGGCGCTCGGCGGCTCCGGCTCCTGCCGCGGCGCCCTGCACGACACCGAGGACCTCACGGCCCGCTTCCTCAACCTGACCGGCGGTCACGTGGAGCAGACCTCCACCTACAGCTCGGCCGCCGCCAGGTACACGGAGCCGGTGGTGCTGGGGACGAAGCACGCCGGGGTCGACCCCGCGACCCTGCGCCACTCTGCGATGATCGTCCTCTGGGGCGCCAACCTCGTGGACTGCATCATGGGCTGCGAGTGGCGGGCGCGCGTGCGCGAGGCCAGGCGGCGGGGCGTGCCCGTGGTCGTCGTCGACCCGCGGCGGACGGCCACCGCCCGGCTGCTCGGCACCGAGTGGCTGCCGGTGCTGCCCGGCGCCGACAGCGCCCTCATGCTGGCGTTGCTGCATGAGCTGATCGGCCTGGGCGCCGTGGACGAGGAGTTCCTCGCCGCACACGCGACGGGATGGGAGGAGCTGCGCCGTACGGTGCTGGGGGCCGACGGCGCCCGTGGGCCGGCCGGCGCTGCCGGAGCCTCCGGGCCGGCCGGTGAGGCACGCGACGTCCTCCGCGGACCGGCGACGCCCGAGTGGGCGGAGGGCGTCTGCGGCGTGCCGGCGGCGCGCATCCGCGCGCTGGCGCGCGAGTGGGCGCGCCGCCGCCCCGTGGCCCTGATCCCCGGGCTCTCGATCCAGCGCACCGTGGGCGGGGAGGAGGCGGTGCGCCTGGCGATCGCCCTGCAGACCGCGACCGGCGACCTCGGGCGCCCCGGCGGGTCCAGCGGCGGCCAGACCTGGGGCGGCCTGCCCAAGCCGCGCGTCGGCAGCATCCCGGCGCCGCCGAACCCCGCCGGCTTCGGCATCGCCTGCAACGATTGGGCGGACGCCGTGCTGCGCGGGCGCTCCGGCGGCTACGCTACGGATGTCCGCGCCGCCTACGACACCGGCGGCAACTACGTGGTGCAGGGCGCGGACGTCGCCCTGAACATCCGCGCCATGGAGTCGCTCGAGTTCTCGGTGTGTCACGACCTCTTCCTGACGACGACGGCCCGCTACTGCGACGTCGTCCTCCCGGCGTCCCACTGGCTGGAGCGCGACGACATCGTCTTCACGTCCGCCGACTACCTGCGGTACTCGCACCGCGTCGCGTCGCCGCCGGGGCAGGCCCGCGACGACTACGACATCTTCGCCGACCTCGCCGGCGCGCTCGGCTGCGGCGAGGCGTACACCGAGGGCCGGGA
This sequence comes from uncultured Thermoleophilia bacterium, assembly GCA_964440225.1. Lineage (GTDB taxonomy): Bacteria > Actinomycetota > Thermoleophilia > UBA2241 > UBA2241 > CAIXSE01. Next base: position 1,734 of record CAYTRM010000213.1, read on the forward strand.
CGCGGCGGCGTGGCTGGACCACTTCCTGGACGGCTCGGAGGTGGAGGATCGCGGGGAGTTCCGCCGCAGCGGCATCCACTGGGGCGCCGAGCGGGAGCGTGTGGCGCTCGCGGACTTCGCCGCCGACCCCGTGCGCGCCCCTCTGGCCACGCCGTCCGGGCGCGTCGAGCTCGGCGGTGAGGCCTGCGCCGCCGCCGGCCTCTCGGCGGCCTCGCAGGCCCGCGTGCTGGCCGCAGACCCGCGGTGGCCGCTGCGGCTCGTCACCCCCAAGTCACGGGTGCGCATCCACACGCAACTCGCGGCGATCCCGTGGTTCGCCGCGCGCGACGACCGCACCGTGTGGATGCACCCCTTGGACGCCGTCGCCCGCGACATCCGCGACGGCGACGAGGTGGAGGTGAGCAGCGCCCAGGGCAGGGTGCGGCGCCCGTGCCGGGTGACCGAAGATGTGGCCGAGGGCGTCGTCTCGCTGCTGGCCGGCATCGAGCCGCGCTTCGACGACAGCGGCTGCGAGACGGAGGGCTCGGCGAACGCGCTCACCAGCGCCGAGCCCACGCTGCCCAGCCGCGGCGCGCGGCTGCATTCGACGCTCGTGGAGGTGGTGCGGCTGCGCGAGTAGCCCGGCCGTGCGCCTCGCGCCGGCCGATCGGCTCAGCCGGGGGCCGGACCCCCGGGCACGCCTGCGCCGGCAGGCGGCGGGCGCAGGTGGAGGGTCTCGTCGTCGCAGCCCGTCGTCTCCGCGCGCGCCGCGTGTCGCGCGTGACGCAGCGCGATCAAGTCCCCGGCGAGCACCCAGCAGGCGGACGTGAGCGGGATCGCCAGCAACACCCCGACGATCCCGGCCAGCACCGCTCCGACGAGCGCCGCGATGAAGACGATGAGAGGGCTGAGCGACACCGTCTTGCTGTACACGAGGTTCTGCAGGACGTTGTTCTCGAACTGCTGGTACACGATGAAGAACACCACGAGCACGATGCCGGCGGTGACGCCTCCGGTGGCGAAGCCGACGATGGAGACGATCACGGCGCCGATGGTCGCGCCGACCAGGGGGATGATGTCGAGGACGGCGACGAGCACCGCGAGCGTCTCGGGATAGGGGATCCCGAGGATCCGGAGCACGATGTACGAGCTGATGCCGGCGACGAAGCTGATCGCGAGGTTGCCACGGACGTACCCACCGACGGCGCGCAGGAAGTTGTCGCCGATGCGCTCCGCCCACACGCGTTCGCCGTCGATCATCACGCCGAGCACCGCGCGCCAGGCTCTGGGACCCTCGATGAGCAGCATGACCATGATGGTGAGGATGGTGATGACGGCGAACACGATGGACGCCGCCTTGCTCACGGCGCTGACGATCGTGTCCTGGTTGCCGAGCACCACCTTGGTCACCTCCTCGGGGGTCACCTCGGCGACGCGCTCGAGCAGGTGAAAGCGGGTCTCCAGGAAGTTGAGCTGCCCGCCGGTCCCGAACAGGCTGTCGAGGATGCCCGGCAGGGCGCGGATGAAGTCGTCGGACTGGAAGACGACGGGGAGCGCGACGGCGACGATGATCGCGACCAGCACGGCGACCGTCGTCAGCGACACCACCAGCGAGGCGACGACGCGGTTCCAGCGGTGACGGACCAGCCAGCCCACGGCGGGCTGGAGCGCGATCGCGAGGATCACGCCGATGAGCACCCAGAGCAGGACGCTGCGAATCTGCTGGAGGACGAGAAGAAGGCCGAGGATGGCGAGGACCGTCAGGGTGACGATGGCCGTCCGCCTGATGAGCTCGGTGGTGCGGATCCCGGGCACGAAGGCCGGCTCCCGCGGCGGCGGGCCCTGATCGCCCATTTCGTCGTCACCTCCTGGAAGTCGCCCTGCACGAGCTACGCCGCACAGCGTATCACTGAC
>CAYTRM010000213.1:3726-5332 GCA_964440225.1 uncultured Thermoleophilia bacterium
GGGTGGGTCGAGGTCATGTCCATGAACGGATCCACGAGCAAGCGGTCTCCGTCGTTCACGCTCGAGGGTGGCGAGCAGAAGCTGGAGTACACCATGGAGGGCGAGACGATGCCGGTCATGGCCGTCTACGTCGAGAAGGCCGACTGGGATCTTGAGAAGGAGGGTGGCTTCCCGGCGGCGTGGCCCGACAAGGCCGGCTCCGATTCGAGCATGTTGGACAAGGACGCCGGTGAGTACATCGTCCAGGTCGAGTCGGCCAACTGCGACTGGACCGTGACGATCCTCGAGAAGCGCTGACGCACGGAGGCCCCCGGCGCAGCTACCTGCACCGGGGGCTTCATGCCGCGGGGCGGACCCCGGCGGCGAGCGCCTCGAGTTCCACGTCGGACAGGCGCTGTGGGTTGCGGGCGGCCTGCTGCTCCGCTGGTGGTACGATCCTGCAGATTTGGTCGCGCCGTCGGGACGCGGCCACAGCGACCGTCACCACTGGAGGTATCGAATGAACTACGCGGCCGTCAATCGCGTCTGGCAGTCGGCGACGCTCTTCCTCGCTCCACTGCTCATCGTCCTCCTCATCTGGTTCAAACCGGACATGGACCTCTACCAGTGGCTCCTGTGCCTGCATCTGCCGCTGCTCATGCTCCACGAGTCCGAGGAGTACGTGCTCGCACCCCTCGGCTTCAAGGAGTTCTTCAACCTCAAGAGCCCGTTCGGCTCGAAGACCGACCCGAACTTCCCGCTGGACGACGCCTACGTCTTCCAGGTGAACATCGTGATCGCCTACCCCGTCGTGATCCTCGGTGCGCTTCTGGCGACGGTCGCGCCGTGGATCGGCTTCTCCATGATCTGGTTCGAGCTCATCATCAACAACGCGATGCACACGATCCTCTTCCAGTCCGCCAAGCCGTCGTACAATCCCGGGCTCATCACCAACTCGTTCGTGCTGCTGCCCTTCGGCATGATCACGCTGCTCGTGGCGGCGGGGTTCTTCACCCCGCTCGACTGGGTGCTCTCGCTCATCATCGGGGTCGGGGTATCCGCGGCGCTCGGCATGAAGACCCGCGGACGGCTCGCCAAGCTCAAGGCGTCTTCAGCACAGGACACAGGCACCGCCTGACGCGCCTGGCGGCTCCCCCTCCGTCCAACGTCTCGCGCATGACCTGCGCGCGCGGATTCCTTTGGCCATGCGCGCGAGGAGGGCACAGCCGTTCACGCCGGCGAGACGACGTCGAGCTGGTCCACGTCGGCCCGCCGCGTCTGAGCGCCGGGCAGCCGCATCCCCGCCCGGTGCTATCATGTGCGCCATGCAGGGGAGCATGCTTACGGGTCACGAGGAGAGAATCGCACTAGATGGGCCTATAGCTCAGTTGGTTAGAGCAGCCGACTCATAATCGGCCGGTCGCAGGTTCGAGTCCTGCTGGGCCCACTCGCCGGAAGGCGTACCCGCCGGGAGCCGAGACTTGTCGGCCCATTGGTCCAAAGTCCACTGTTACAAGCCGTTCACCTCATGTAGCCTGACCTCCGCGGACCTGTCCGTTGGTGGCTTTCGAGCTTCGCCAACGGGCAATGCCCCGGTCGACCGCTGCCAAGCTTGGTCGGCCGGGGC
>CAYTRM010000214.1:0-5316 GCA_964440225.1 uncultured Thermoleophilia bacterium
GGGTGAGACCACGCAGTCCGAGGTGCTCACGGTGGCCGCTCTCCTGGCGTTCGCCGAGAGCGGGGTGGAGGCGGTGGCGCTGGAGGCGGGGCTCGGCGGGCGCCTCGACGCGACCAACGTCACCCAGGCGCCCGTCGTCGTGCTCACGAACATCGCGCTCGAGCACACCGAGGTGCTGGGCGACACGAGGGAGCTCATCTTCGCGGAGAAGGCGGCGGTGATCAAAGGGGGCGATGTCGTCTTCGGCGAGCTAGATGGCCTCGAGGCAGAGGCGCGCCGCGCCTGCGCGTCGGCCGGCGCCGCTCCGCACTTCCTGCACGCCGCAAGCGTGGGCGCCGCGCCGGACCCGACGGGGTCGCCGCCGGCGGGTTCCGGCTCAGACGCCGGCGCCGCGGGCCACGAGACCGACTTCTTCGTCCAGGGCGTCCCTCTCGACTTCACCGTGACGATGACGGGCGGCGAGGCGCGCCCGCCCGAGCGCTGGTCCGGTCTCGGCATCCCGACGCCGGCGCTCTACCAGGTGCACAACGCGGCGCTGGCCGTGGCGGCGGTCCGCCTGCTGCTCGGCCGCCTCGATGAGGCGGCCGCACGCCGGGCGCTGACGACCACGGCCGTTCCCGGCCGCCTGCAGAAGATCGGCGAGCGGCCGCTGGTGCTGGCTGACGGCGCCCACAACCCGGACGGCGTGCGCGTGCTCGTGCAGAGCCTCGGCGCCGTGCACGTTCCGCGGCCCATCGTCGGCGTGCTGGCGATCATGCGCGACAAGCAGTACGAGGAGATGCTCCGGGGTCTGCTGCCGCTGCTCGACGCGGTCGTCTGCACGCGGGCGCACGAGGCGCGCAGCCTCACCGCGGAGGAACTGGCGGCGGCGGCGCGCGCGGCGGCAGCCGCGGCTCCACTCGCGACTCGGGCGTCGCCCCGGGACGCTCCGGCCGGACCGCTCGCGTCGCCGCCGGCGGTGGAGAGCGTCCCCGACCCCCACGCCGCGCTCGAGCGCGCTCTCGAGCTCGCGGGGCGGGACGGCAGCGTCCTCATCGGCGGGTCGTTGTACCTGCTCGAGGACTTGCGGGACGTTCTTGCGGGAGCCGTTTGAGCCTGCTTGTCCGGCCTCGGCCGTCGGGTATACTGGCGCAGACTCGTGGAGGGGTGAATGGCACAGAAGAAAGCGCATCCGGCCGTGCGGTTCCTGGTCGCGCTCCTGATCGTTATCGCCGTCGCGCTCGTCGCTTTCTTTGTCGGCTACCTCATCGGCATGAAGCTCGCTGCGTTCACTCCCGCCTTCCCGGGTATCTTCTAGGCTCACACGCCACCCGTGGCGACCTCGCCGGCCGCAGGAGGGACAATGGATACCCAGTCGTCCGCCGATCCCCTGATCCTCGTCAGCGGCGCTACCGGCTACGTGGGTGGGCGTCTTGTGCCACGTCTGCTCGACGCCGGCCGCCGGGTGCGCGTACTGGTACGCGACCCGCGCCGCCTCGAGGGCCGTGACTGGGCGGCGCGCGTCGACGTCGCCACCGGCGACGTCCTGCGACCGGAGAGCCTCGACGACGCGCTCACCGGCGTCGACGTCGCCTACTACCTGATCCACTCCATGGCTCGCGGGGAGGGCTATCGCGAGCGGGACCTGACGGCGGCGAGGGCCTTCGCCGGCGCCGCCGCCCGAGCCGGTGTGCGCCGCATCGTCTATCTGGGCGGCCTCGGCGATCCGGCCGCCGACCTCTCGAAGCACCTGCGGTCCCGGCAGGAGACCGGCGAGGCGCTGCGCGAGGCGGGCGTGCCGGTGACGGAGTTCCGGGCGGCCGTCGTCGTGGGCTCCGGCAGCATCTCCTTCGAGATGATCCGGTACCTCACCGAGCGTCTGCCGGTCATGATCTGCCCCCAGTGGGTGTACACGCGCGTCCAGCCGATCGCCGTGGACGACCTCCTGCGGTATCTCGTCGCGGCGCTGGACGCCCCGGAGAGCGCCGGCCGGGTCGTCGAGATCGGGGGGGCGGACGTCCTCACGTACGGCGACATGATGCGCGGCTACGCCCGTGCGCGTGGCCTCCGGCGGCGCTTGCAACCCGTCCCCGTGCTGACGCCCAAGCTCTCCTCTTACTGGGTCCATCTCGTGACCCCTATCCCGGCCACGATCGCCCGTCCTCTGATCGAGGGTCTGCGCAACGAGACGGTGGTGCGTGATCACTGCGCTCACGACCTGTTCCCGGCGATCCACCCTGTGGGGTACATGACCGCCGTGTGCGCCGCCGTCGCGAGCCTCGACACGGGAGAGGTCGAGACCAGCTGGGCGGATGCGCTCGTGACCACCGGAGGCGACGTGCAGCCGGTCGCGCTGTCCACGCAGGAGGGCAAGCTCATCGAGCGCCGCCAGGTCATGGTTGAGGCATCGCCGGACGACGTCTTCCGGGTCCTCGTGACGATAGGCGGCGAACGCGGCTACCGCGCCTGGGACTGGGCCTGGGAGCTGCGCGGCGTCGCCGACCGTCTTGTCGGCGGGGTCGGCCTCCGCCGCGGCCGCCGCGATCCCGACGACGTCCGTGTCGGAGACGCGCTCGACTTCTGGCGGGTGGAGGCGGTCGAGCCCGGGCGTCTGCTTCGCCTGCGCGCCGAGATGAAGGTGCCGGGCTCGGCATGGCTCCAGTTCGAGACGATCCCGCGCGGGAACGGCACGATGCTGGTGCAGACCGCGTACTTCGCGCCGCGCGGCCTCCCCGGCCTCGCGTACTGGTACGGGCTCTACCCTGTCCACGGCAGGATATTCTCGGGTATGATTGCGGCGCTGGCCGCCGAGGCCAGCCGGCCGGGCGGGCCCCGGCGGGGCGCCGCCGCCTCGTCGCCGTGATCGGCCGTGATCCCGTGGAGGCGCCCAGGGCGTCCTCGACGTAGTTCGCCTGAGGAGGAATGGTGCCTCACTGGACCATCATTGCCGAGAAGGCCACCACCACGACCACAGACAGCAACCCGTTCCAGTCGGTGATGGACTTCTTCTCATCGCCCGCCTGGCGCTTCATCACGCTGATGTTCTACTTCTTTCTCGTGGTGCTCTGGGTCTCGTGCGCCTTCTGGGTGTTCAAGGATGCCCGCCGGCGCATCGACGACAAGATCGTGCTGGCGGTTGCGGTGCTCACCGGCATCGTCTTCGGCCCTCTCGGGCTGGTCGTCTACGCCATCGTCCGCCCGGCCGAGACGATCGCCGACCGCCGGGAGCGGGAGCTCGAGATGCTGATGATGGAGCAGCGCATCGGCGAGGAAGAACGCTGCTCGTTCTGCAAGACGCCCGTGCGCGAGGACTACCTCGTGTGCCCGACGTGCGGTCGCCGGCTCCGGACCACGTGTCCCTCGTGCCGCAAGCCCGTGGACCCGCAGTGGCGCGTCTGCCCGTACTGCGAGGCCGACGTCCAGATGGCGCCGCCGGCGTTCGATCGCGTGTAGCCCGCGCCGGAGGCGACGTGGCGCCGGCGCGGCCGGCGGCCGCAGGCTCACCGGCCCTCTTCTCATCACATCCTGGAGGACTCTCTCATGGAGCGTACGTTCATCATGGTCAAGCCCAACGGCGTCTCTCGCGGGCTCGTAGGCGAGATCGTCGCGCGCTTCGAGCGCCGCGGGTTCGTGCTGCGCGGCATGAAGGCGCTGCGCATCGACCGCGAGCTCGCCGAGCGGCACTACGCGGAGCACGTCGGCAAGCCGTTCTTCGAGAGTCTCGCCGCCTTCATCACCTCCGGCCCCGTCGTCGCCATGGTGTGGGAGGGCCGGGAGGCCGTAACCGTCGCTCGCGCCATGATGGGCGTGACCGATTCGGCTCAAGCCGCGCCCGGCACGATCCGTGGGGACTTCTCGCTCAGCAAGGAGGAGAACGTCATCCACGGCTCCGACGGCCCGGAGAGCGCGGCGCGGGAGATCGGGCTGTTCTTCAGCGAGGATGAACTCGTCTAGCATGGCCGGCCGGCCCCACGCCACGGGCGCTCCGGGAGGCGCGCTGCCGGCACGTCCGCCCGTCCGGCTGGTCCTCGCGTCCCGTTCGCCGCAGCGCCGGGCGCTGCTCGAGCAGCTGTCGATCCCGTTTCGGGTCATGGTGAGCGAGCACGACGAGGACGTCCGCGACGGAGACCCCGCCCACACCGTGCAGCAGAACGCCAGGGGCAAGGCGGAGGACGTGCTCGCCCGGGCCGACCTGCAGCCCGGCGAGCTGGTTCTGGGGGTCGACACCGTGGTGGTGAGCGGCGGCGAGATCCTCGGCAAGGCGGAGGACGCCGCTCAGGCGGCTCGCTACCTGCGCCGGCTCGCCGCCCGTCGTCACGAGGTCTACAGCGGCCTGTATCTGACCTCGAGGAAGCTCGCGGTCGCGAATCACGTGGTCACGGGCGTGACCTTCCGCTCGCTCACCGACGCCGACCTCGCGGCGTATGTCGCCTGTGGCGAATGGCGCGACCGGGCCGGCGGCTACGCGATCCAGGGCATCGGCTCGGCGCTCGTGAAGCACGTCGAGGGCGACTACTTCAACGTCGTCGGCCTGCCGGTCGCGGAACTGCTGCGGCTGCTCGCGGCCTTCGGCGTGACGCCGTTCGGCTGGCTCGGCGCGCCGGCGACCCCGTGATGCCACACGCCTGAGCGGGTCGTCCGGGCGCCCGGGAGGGACCGGTCTCCGGGCGCCGAACCAGTCTCTGCGCGTCTCCCGGCCTTCCGTCACGGCGAGCCTGCCGCCGGTAGCTATGCCGGGGGGCACCGTATACAATCGGCGTTCGATATCTCACCGAAAGGGGCTCCTCATCAGCTTCCTCGGCTTCGTGACGGGCTTCGGCGCCCGCGACATGGCGATCGACCTCGGCACGGCGAACACACTGGTCTATCTGCGCGGTCGCGGCATCGTCCTGAGTGAACCATCAGTGGTCGCCATCGACCACCGCAGCGGCGAGGTCCACGCCGTCGGCGGGGAGGCGAAGCGCATGCTCGGCCGCACGCCGGCGACGATCAGCGCCGTGCGGCCGCTCAAAGATGGTGTCATCGCCGACTTCGACATCACGGAGCAGATGCTCCGTCACTTCATCCGCAAGGTGATGCAGAACCGTTGGGCGCACCCGCGCGTCGTGATCTGCGTGCCGAGCGGCGTCACCGGTGTGGAGAAGAGGGCCGTCGAAGAGGCCACCTACTCCGCCGGCGCCCGCTGGGCGACCCTGATCGAGGAGCCGATGGCCGCCGCGATCGGCGCCGGGCTCCCGGTGGCCGAGCCCACCGGCAGCATGATCGTCGACATCGGCGGCGGCACCAGCGAGGTGGCCGTCATCTCTCTCGGGGGCATCGTCGTCAGCCAGTCCATCC
>CAYTRM010000215.1:0-5297 GCA_964440225.1 uncultured Thermoleophilia bacterium
CGACCCGGCGCACCGCCTCGAAGAAGGGCAACAGGTCGAACATGGTCTCGACGTTCAGCAGGTCGACGCCCCCGGCGACGAGCGCCTCGGCCTGCTCGGCGAACGTCGCGCGCAGGGCATCCGGGTCGGCGTCGCCCATGGGCTTGAGCATCTTGCCGCACGGCCCGATATCGCCGGCGACCCAGCGGCCCGGGAACTCCCGGTCACGAACGCCGGTGGCCAGGCGCGCGCCCGCGTGGCTGAGCTCGACGGCGCGCGCTGCGAGACCGTGAGCCTCGAGGCGCAGACCGGTGCCGCCGAAGGTGTTGGTGTTCACGATGTCGGAGCCGGCGGCGAAGAAGCTGCGGTGGATGTCGGCGACCTCGTCGGGGTGCGAGACGTTCCACTCCTCCGGGCACTCGCCGGCGGCGAAGCCGCGCTCCATGAGCGCGCGCCCGAGGCCGCCGTCGAGCAGCAGCGGCCGCTCGGCGATGAGTGCGAAGAGGTCCATGCGCAGCAGTCTAGCAGACCGGGCGGTGGGGACTCACTCCCCGGCGGCCACCTCGCGCGCGAGCCGCTCCGCCTCGCGCCGCGGCAGCCCAAGGCAGACGTGCAGGGCCGCGGCCGCGTCGCGTCGCGAGAGGCCGCGACCGAGCAGCGCCTCCGCCGCGCGCGCCGCCGCCGGCCGGCGCGCGAGGTCCGGGTCGAGCGGCGCCCCGAGATCGACGACGAGGGTGATCTCGCCGCGCATCGCCGCCGTGGGACCGACGTCGGGGCCGGGCACCGGGGCGCGCTCGCTCAGCTGGAGCAGCGACCCGCGCACCACCTCCTCGTGCACCTTGGTGAGCTCGCGGCAGACGGCGGCGGGCGCCTCCGGAAGCGCCGCCGCCAGCACGGCGAGACTGCGCGCCAGTCGCTGACCGGTCTCGAAGGCGACCACGAGCCCGCCGGTGAGACGCCACTTGACCAACGCCGCCTCGAGCTCGCGTGCCCGGCGAGGCAGATAGCCGACGAAGCGGAAGCCGTCACCGCCGATCCCCGCGGCGACCAGCGCCGTGAGCACGGCGGAAGGACCGGGCAGCACGGTCATCTCGAGGTCCTCGGCGACGACGCGCTCGATGAGCCGCATGCCGGGATCCTGCACGCCTGGCATCCCGGCGTCGGTGACCAGCGCGACGATCGACCCCTCGCGCAGCAGGCGCAGCACCTCGTCCGTCTTCTGCAGCTCGTTGTGCTGGAAGAAGCTGGTGAGCGGCGTGTGGATGCCGAAGTGGCTGAGCAGTTTGCGCGTCCGCCGCGTGTCCTCGGCGGCGACGAGCTGCGCGTCGCGCAGCGCCTCCAGGACCCGCGGCGACACGTCGCCGAGATTGCCGATGGGTGTCGCGCATACGTACAGCACCGTCATCCCTCCTGGACGAACCGTTTGATGAAGAGGACGTCCACGTCAAAGCCGCCAACGTTACCAAGCCCTCCCCATTCTGTCAGGACACGGGGCGCGAGGCGAGGGGGTCACGAAGGACGCCCGCCCCAGCCGGGTGGGGGCATGGACCTGCGCCGCCGATCGCGGCGGCTACCACCCCGCGACGCGGCGCGTCGCCTCTGCCTGACCGCGGGCCGTGAGAGGCCGTTGGCGGTAGACTTGCGTCGATGATGGACCGGACCGCACGCACCCGCACCGCCCGCCTCTCGGGTGCCCCCGCCCTGGCCGGCCTCTGCGAGGAGCTCGGCCATGCGTCGACGCCGGCGCAGGTGCGAGACCGGCTCTGCCTGCTCGAGGATCCTGAGCGGACGCTCCTCGTCGCCGACGACGACCAGCGAGCCTACGAGTACCCGCCGTGAACCGGATCGTCCTCGGCGACTGCCTCGACGTGCTCGGAGGGCTGCCGGACGGCTGCGCCCGGCTGATCTACATCGACCCTCCGTTCAACACCGGCAGGGACCAGCGGCGCACGAGCCTGCGCACCGTACGCGACGAGGCCGGTGACCGCACCGGCTTCAAAGGCGAGCGCTATCGCAGCGAAGTGCTGGGCACCGCGTCCTGGCCCGACGCCTTCGGCGACTACCTCGGCTTCCTGCGGCCGCGGCTCGCCGAGGCGCGCCGCGTCCTCGCCGCCGACGGCTCCCTGTTCTTCCACATCGACCCCCGGGAGAGCCACTACTGCAAGGTGCTTCTCGACGAGCTGTTCGGGCGCAGCTCCTTTCTCAACGAGATCGTCTGGGCCTACGACTACGGCGGCCGCACCAGGAAGCGCTGGCCGGCCAAGCACGACTGCATCTTCTGGTACGCGCGTGACCCCGTCCACTACGTCTACCGCTACGACGACATCGACCGCGTACCCTACCTCGCGCCCGACCTCGTCGGCCCCGAGAAGGCCGCGCGCGGCAAGACGCCGACCGACGTGTGGTGGCAGACGATCGTCAGCCCGACCGGTCACGAGAAGACGGGGTACCCGACGCAGAAGCCCCTCAAGATCCTCGAGCGCATCGTGCGCGTGCACTCCGAGCCCGGCGACCTCGTCCTCGACTGCTTCGCCGGCAGCGGCACGACCGGCGAGGCGGCGGCGCGGCTCGGCCGGCGGTACCTGCTCGTCGACTCGAATCCCGAGGCCGTGCGGGTCATGAGCTCACGGCTGGCGTGGGACGCGCCCGAGGTCGTCTCGGGCTGAGGAAGCCACGTGACGCTCGGCGGGCGGCGGCGCATGATGCGCGGCGGGCGGCGGCGCGCGAGGCGCGGGCGGCGGCGCGACCGCGAAGCGGCCCCGAGACGGCGAAGGGGCCGGCTCCTCGCGGAGCCGGCCCCTTCGCCGTCGGTCTCTGTCGGCTCAGGTCACGCCGGGACGATCGCGTCGCTCGGGCACGCCTCGACGCACGTGCCGCAGTCGTCGCACTTGTCGGGGTCGATGACGTAGATCTCGTCGCCCTCGGAGATAGCCTCGTTGGGACACTCGTCGACGCAGGCTCCGCAGGCGAGGCATTCGTCAGTGATCTTGTAGGCCATGTGGTTCTCGTCACCTCCTGTAAGCGTGCCGCACCAGCGGCGCGCGTGGGAATTCACCTGTCATTTAGCGATACGGGCAGAGCGAAGTCAAGACGACGCCGAGCCCGGGCGGGGAGGCCGGCGCCGGTCACGTCGTGGTCGGAGGACCCGGCGACCGTCCGTCGCCGGGGAGGAGCTCCGTGAGCGCCAGCGCGGCGGCGCCGATGAAGCCGGCGTCGGCGCCCAGCGCCGCCGGGACGATGCGCACGCGGTCGCGCGCCGGAGGCAGGCCGCGGGCGGCGAGCACGCGGCGGGCGGGCGCCAGCAGGAGCTCACCCGCGGCCGCCGCGCCGCCGCCGATGACGACCAGCTCGGGATCGAAGATGTTGACGAGCGTCACGAGCCCCGCGCCCAGGTACTCGCCGGCGCGCGCCACGAGAGCGACGGCGTCGGCGTCTCCGTCCAGCGCCAGCGCCGTGAGCAGGCGGCTGTCGACCGCCTCGCCGGCGGCCAGAGCGCGGCCCAGCGCCGAGTCCGGGAGGGCGCGGGCCTGCGCCGCCGCCGCCGCGCCCATCGCCGTACCGGACGCGTACGCCTCGAGGCACCCCCGGCTCGGGCACCCGCCCGGGCACTCGGGGCCGTCGACGTCCAGGATGATGTGGCCGAGCTCGGCGGCCGCGCCGCTCGCCCCCCTGTACGGGCGGCAACCGCAGATGATGCCGCCGCCGACGCCGGTCCCGAGCGTGAGCATGAGCATGTCGCGCGTGCCCGCGCCGGCGCCGAAGACGTGCTCGCCGACCGCGGCGGCCGTGGCGTCGTTGTCGAGCACGACCGGGAGTCCGGTGTGGGCGCGCAGGATCTCGCGGAGGGGTACGTCGGCGAGCGGCAGATTGACGGACTCCACGACGCTGCCGGCGGCGAAGTCGACCATGGAGGCCACGCCCACGCCGATCGCGTCGGCGTCGCCCGACGCCGTGAGACGGTCGACACAGGCGAGGATGCCGGCCAGGCACTCCTCCGCAGACGACTGGCTCGTCGGCGCCACGAACCGTTCGCCCACGAGCGGCGTCTCCAGCTCGGAACGCGGATGCGCACCACGCGCGGGCAGACGCCCGCGCACCAGCGCTCCGGCGACCTTGGTGCCGCCGATATCGACGCCGATGATCGTGTGCTCCGGGCCCATGACGACCCGCAGCTTACCATGGTGTAGACTCGGCACCAGAGGAAGCGCCCGCTCTCGGGCGTGATCAGCTGAAACGCCGGCGCCCCGCCCCCCGCGACAACCACAGCACCAGGCGTTGCCTCGCGCGCGCGAGGCGCACTCACATGACGAGACAGGACGACAGAGAAGGGCCGAAGGCCTACCGGACGTACAAGGCGCGCCGTACCCGGCGCAGCCACGTCGACGACGAGCTCGCCGGCGCGCGCCCCGCGCGCGCGCCCCGCGCGCAGAAGCGCGGCGCGGAGCGCGGCAGGACCTCCGCGAGCTACCCGGAGCGCAGCGACAAGGCGTACCACACGTACGGACCCGCCCCGTCGGGAGGCAAGGGCGGCAGCAAGAAGAACGGCGGCCGCGGCGGCGGCCGGCCGGCCAGACGGCGGCGGCGCTTCCGCTGGTGGTACGTTCCCGTCGGCTTTTTCGCCGCCCTGGCGATCGTCGGCGTGGTCATCACCGTCCTCGCCTGGCCCGGCTACCAGACCTTCGACCGCGCCGTCGACAAGTCCAACAAGCGCCTCGACAAGAAGACCAAGGCGCGGCTCGACCCCGACGACGGCTGGATCTGGCGCAACGGCACCACTCTGCTGCTGCTGGGCGTCGACAGCAAGGCGGGTGAGCCCGCCCGCTCCGACACGATCATGCTCATGCGTTTCAACCCGAAGACGCGCACGATCAACCAGCTCTCCATCCCGCGCGACACGAAGGTGGAGATCCCCGGCCGCGGCACCGGCAAGATCAACACGGCGATGTTCTGGGGTGGCCCGCCACTGGCCCTCCAGACGGTGCAGGAATTCACCGGCATCCCCATCAACCACGTGATGATCGTCGACTTCAAGGGCTTCCCCCGCCTCGTCAACGCGGTGGGCGGCGTCGACATGAGGATCCCGAAGACGGTCACGACGACCGCCGGCAGCAACGCCCGGACGGTCGTCTTCAAGAAGGGCATGCACCACTTCGACGGCAAGTATGCGATGCTCTACGTCCGCATCCGGTACGCCGACGACGACTTCCACCGCGCCGCCCGCCAGCAGGCGTTCATCCAGGCGCTCCAGAAGAAGATCGCGCAGCCGTCCAACATCACGAAGCTCCCCGAGATCGGCAAGCGGTTCATGAGCGGCGTCG
>CAYTRM010000216.1:0-5296 GCA_964440225.1 uncultured Thermoleophilia bacterium
TCCACTACGACCTGCCCAAGAGCATCGAGAGTTACTACCAGGAGACGGGCCGCTCGGGTCGCGACGGGCTGGCGGCCGAGGCCCTGCTGCTCTTCGGCCTCGGCGACGCCGCGGTCGTGCGCAGCCTCATCGAGGGCGGCGGCCGCGGCCGCCCCGCGCCGAACGGCGGCGGCGACGTCGAGCGCGACCCGGAGCGAGTGCGCGTCGAGACCCACAAGCTCAATGCGATGGTCGGCTACGCCGACGGGCTCAGCTGCCGGCGAGAGGCGCTGCTCGGGTACTTCGGCGAGGCGTACCCGGCTCCGTGCGGCAACTGCGACATCTGCCTGGATCCGCCCGAGACCTTCGACGCCACCGAGCCGGCGCAGATGGCGCTGAGCTGTGTGTACCGGCTGCACGAGCGCGACGGCTTCGGCTACGGCGTCGCCTACGTCATCGACGTCCTGCGCGGCTCGGAGAACGAGAAGGTGCTGAGTCGCGGGCACGATCGGCTCAGCACCTTCGGTATCGGCGCCGAGCTCAGCCGCGACCACTGGCAGAGCCTCATCCGCCAGCTCATCCACCGCGGGTACCTCGCCCAGGACATCGCCCGCTTCTCGGCGCTGCGCCTCGCGGAGGCGGCGCGGCCTCTGCTGCGCGGCGAGGAGTCGCTGACGCTGGCCAAGCCGCGCACGCGCGTGCCGACCAAGAAGCAACGGCTGCGCGCGGCGCAGGCCGGGCGCGCCGCCGAGCTGGCCGGGCTGCCGGTCGACGAGGCGCTCTTCGAGGCGCTCCGCACACTGCGCAAACGCCTCGCCGACGAGCAGAACGTGCCGGCCTACGTCGTCTTCAGCGACGCGACCCTCGCCGAGATGGCCGCGCGCCGCCCGCACACGTACGCGGAGCTGCTCGAAGTCAACGGCGTCGGTCAGACGAAGCTCGAGCGGTACGGCGACGCGTTTCTCGAGGCGATCGCCGAGCGCGCCTCCGGCGGCTCGGCCCCCGGCGCGCTCGTCTGATCAGGCGCGCGGCCCCGAGAGGGCGCGCCGCGAAGCGGCTGCCGCCGCCGGCCGCGCGTCAGCGGTAGCCGGCGGCGTGGAACAGCTCGGGGAGGCTCACGGCCTTGTAGCCCCGGGACTTGAGGCCCCTGAGTATGGTCGGCAGGGCCGCCGCAGTCTGCGACGTGAGGTGCATGACGACGATGGAGCCGGGCCGCACGCGCGAGAGCACTCTCGACGCGATCACGCTCGAGCCGGGCGACGCCCAGTCCTGGGGGTCCACGTCCCAGAGGATGACGCGAGAGAAGCCGATGGCGGCTGAAGCCGACGTGCTCCCGCCGTTCATGTCGCCGTACGGCGGGCGGCAGTACGGCACCGGCGAGTAGCCGGTCGCGCTCCACCACGGGGCGGTGTTGCGGAGCCACTCGCTCTGCACGGCGGAGGCGCTCTGACGGGTCATGGCGGTGTGCGTCCAGCCGTGCGCGCCGACGCCGTGACCCTCGCGCACCGTGCGGCGCATGAGGCTGGGGCTCGCCGACGCATACCCTCCGAGCGGGAAGAACGTGCCGTGCATGCCGTAGCGCTTGAAGGTGTTCAGCATGCTCTGCCAGGGCCCGGCGCCGCCGTCGTCGAACGTGAGCGCGACGCGCTTGCCCGCGCCGCTCACCCGGCGCCACACGCGGCCGCTCGTCGGGCGGTAGTTGCGGAGCGTCCGGCGCTTGCTCACGGTCGTGTTGCCGGCCGCGTCGGTGAGCGTGATCTGCACGCGATACACGCCGGGCGCAAAGCCCTTGCGGTTCTTGTACCGCGGCACCAGATCGATGCTGCGTGCGCCCGGGGCCCGCTTGAACCCCGACCTCTTCACCGCGAGATAGCCGTACTGGTCGGTGACCGTGTACGAGACGCTCACGGGACCGGTGCGCTCCGTCACGTTGAAGCGCAGGTGGACGGACTGGATGCGACGGATCAGGCCCGGCGAGAGGCTGCGCCAGGCGAAATAGGGCGGCCGCGTGTCGATCTTGACGGTGACCGTCTTGGGAGTCTCCTGGTTGAGCGCGTTGTCGACCGAGTAGTACGTGATCACGTGCTCGCCGTCGTTGCTGTGATCCTTGGGCGCCTTGACGACGACCTGGGCGCCGACGACCCACGGGCCGCTCCCGGCCTTGTAGACGGTGGCGGCGACGCCCGAGTCGGCGTCTGTCGCCGAGAAGCGCACGGTCGCCGGCGTCTTGCGCCATCCGGCGCCGGCGCCGGTGGCCGTCGTGACCGGCGGTGTGACGTCACCGGGAGATGGGCTCACGGTGGGGACGATCGTCGGCATGACCTCGGGAGCGGGCTGCGCCGGGAGCACCAGCGCAGGCGTGAGGTCCGGCGAGGCGCTCGAGGCGTTCGTGACCACGCTTACGGCGCCCGGCACCATCAGCGCGAGAGCTGCGACGAATATGAGTAGATGACGAACCACAGCGGCCTCCCCAAGACGCCCGCGCGGCGAAGAAGCACGGCGCTACCTCGCCGGCCGGACGATCACTACCCCTCTTCTCGTCGATTCTAGGCCCGTACTTGAATGCCTGCATCCCTGGGAGCCGTTGGGGGACGCGGAGCAAACGACAACGGCGGTACGGCGACGACGATACCGCCCCGCCGTCTGCAGCGTGGTAGCCTTGCCCAGTGAGCGACCTCCCCCTCTTCGTCACCGTCCCTCGCGGCCTCGAGTCCCTGCTTGCAGGCGAGCTGCGCGACCTCGGCGCGGCGCGCGTCAAGCAGGTCCGCGCCGGCGTGTCGTTCACGGGCTCGCTCGAGACCGCGTACCGCGCCTGTCTGTGGTCCCGCGTCGGAGGCCGGGTGCTTCTGCCGGTCAAGAACGGCCCCGCGGGCGACGGCGACGAGCTCTACCGGACGGCGCTCGGCGTTGACTGGTCGCTCCACCTCAAGGCAGGCGGGACGCTGGCGGTCGACTTCGCCGGGGTGAGCGACACCATCCGCGACACCCGCTACGGGGCCGTGCGCGTCAAGGACGCGATCGTCGACCAGTTCCGCGAGAAGACGGGCGGGCGGCCGTCGGTGGACCCGCGCGCTCCGGACGTGCGTGTCAACGTGCGCCTCGCGGGCGAGCGCGTGACCATCTCGATCGACCTCAGCGGCCAGAGTCTGCACCGGCGCGGCTACCGCACCGACAGGGTGCAGGTCGAGGCGCCGCTCAAAGAGAACCTGGCCGCCGGCGTGCTGCTCTACGCGGCGTGGCCGAAGGAGGCCGCCTCCGGAGGCAGCCTGCTGGACCCGCTCTGCGGGTCGGGCACGCTGCCCATCGAGGCGGCCCTCATGGCGGCCGACGTCGCGCCCGGGCTCATCCGCGCCGACATGCCCTCGAGCCCGCAGGCGAAGGCGCCGCCGTTCGGCTTCCTCCGCTGGCTCGGCCACGACGCGGCGCTGTGGAAGAGCATCGTGACGGAGGCCCGCGAGCGGCGCACGGCCGGGCTCAAGCGTCTTGCGGCGGCGCGTCCCGGCCAGCTCATCCGCGGCTCCGACCGTGATGCCCACGCCGTCAAGCTGGCGCGCGACTGCGTCGCCAACGCCGGACTGCAAGGCCTGGTGGTCATCGAGCAGGCCGACCTGGCCACAGCCCTGCCGCCGGCAGCCCACGGCCTGGTGGCCACCAACGCACCGTACGGCGAGCGGCTCGCGGAGACCGCCGACGCCGAGGCCGTCTACCGGCTGCTCGGCGAGCGGCTGCGCGCGGCCTTCCCCGGGTGGAGCGCTGCCGTCCTCGCCGGCGGCCGTCGGCAGGTGACCGCCATCGGGCTCACGGCCAAGCGCGAGACGGAGCTGCGCAACGGACCGCTGACCTGCCTTCTCGCGTATTTCGAGGCCGGCGCACAGACGCCGGCCGAGGCGCCGCGCAGCGCACGCGCCGCAGTGCGCTCGGCGGCTCCCAAGGCGCCCGCCTCCGCGACGGCGGCGCCCGAAGCCGCGCCGGCGAGCGCATCCGGGCAGGCGCCGGCAAAGGACCATGCCGCAGCCCCTGCGCAGACAGGCGGCACGCCGCCCGCCGGACGCGCCGAGCGGCCGCCGGCCGAGCCCCCCACGAACGCCCAGCCCCATCGCGGCATGCTCGGCGGCGGCGCCGAGTACCTCGCCAACCGTCTGCGCAAGAACCAGCGCCGCCTCGGGCGACGGCTCAAGCGCGAGGGCATCACCTGTTACCGCCTCTACGACGCCGACATGCCCGAGTACAACCTCGTCGTCGACGCCTACGGCGACCGCGTGCACGTGCAGGAGTACGCGGCTCCTCCCGAGATCGACCCATCCAAGGCGGAGCGACGGCTGGCGGAAGCGCTCGATGTGATCGGCGCCGTGCTCCAGACGCCTCCCGACCGCGTGGTGCTCAAGCAACGACGCCGGCAGCGCGGCGCGGCCCAGTACGAGCGCCGCGCCGACCGCAGCGCCCTGATTCCCGTCACCGAGGACGACCTGACGTACCTCATCGACCTCGACACCTACCTCGACACCGGCTTCTTCATCGACCAGCGGCTCACTCGGCGCCTGGTCCGCCGGCTGGCCGGCGGCCGCCGCTTCCTCAATCTCTTCGCCTACACCGGGACGATGACGGCAAACGCCCTGGCCGGCGGCTCGCCGTCATCGACGACCGTGGACCTCTCGGCGACCTACCTCGACTGGGCGCGCCGGAACCTCGCCGCCAACGGGTTCGAGACCGCCGGGGAGGTATGGCCGCCGCCCGACGGCAGCGCCCGCGAGGCGGGCGCCTCGCCGGCTCCCCACACGCTCGTGCAGGCCGACTGCCTGCGCTGGATCGCCGAGGCGGGCGGCCAGTACGACCTCATCTGGCTGGATCCGCCGACCTTCAGCAACTCCAAGCGGATGGGTCGCGCCACCTTCGACGTGCAACGCGACCACGCCGACCTCATCCGCCTCACCGCCCGCCGCCTCCTGGCCCCGGGCGGCGCCCTGCTGTTCGCCACCAACGCGCGCAACTTCCGCCTCGATCGAGCGGAGCTCACCGGCCTCGACGTGAAGGACTCCTCGCGATCCACACTCGCCTTCGACTGCGAGCGCGGCGCGAACCGGCACCACGTCTTCCGCATCGAGCATCGCGGCGGCTGAGGGCTCACCTCTGCTCGTCCGCGTGCTCGTGTGCCCGGACCACCGATACGTCGACCATGCGGCGGGCCGCAGCGATGATCGGCGGCTTGCCCCGAGGTGTACGATGTTCGCCGAAGCGGCGGCCGGCCGGCCGCCTCATGTGAAGCACCTGGAGAGGCCATGTCATCTCGTTCTCGTCGTATCGTGACTCGCGCAGCGCG
>CAYTRM010000217.1:0-5245 GCA_964440225.1 uncultured Thermoleophilia bacterium
CCCGCGAGTGCTTCCACCCCTCGATGCCGAGGATCCTCGGCCAGCCTGCGGAATGCCCGCTTGCTGCGCTCGCGAAGCTCTGCCGTGGCACGCTTGAGCTGGCGGCGAGCCGCGGGGGTGATCTCGACGGCGTACGCCCCTGCTCACTCACTCAGCCCGAGCTCCTCGCGCACCTGCTCCCACGGTACCGTGTGCTCAAGCTCGCCGGCGGCCTCAGCCCGCTCGAACTCGGCGATGTCGTTGTAGTCCTCGAGCGCCTGGCACGCCTGCAGGTCGTAGGTGGCGACGATGGCGACGAACGGCTTGCCGTGGCGCGTGACGACGATCTGCTCGCCGCCGTACCCCACGCGGTTGAGCACGTCGGCCAGCGCCGCGCGGAGCTCCTTCGTGGTGACGAAGCCGGCGTCGCCGAAGTCGCCCTCGTTGACGCGGCGGTCGTAGTCCCAGACAGGCTTGTCGGCCATGGGTGTACCTCCAGCACGAAGAGACATGGAGTTGCTCTTTTGTACCAAGGGTACACCCTCTCGCCGGAACCGGATATGGTGCGCGCAGCCGGTGGTCGTCGCGGGCTTCGTGCGGCTCGACCCTCGCGCGCTCCGGGAGTCTCGCACGCGCACGCCCCGGCGGGAGCGGCCGCCACGCCGCACGCGGGTGACATCACGCGCGGGCCGGGGATGACGCACCCGACGCTCACGGGCCCGATCCCACCCCGGCGGCAGGCTGTCAATGTGCCGGTGGGCGCGCGTCCGAAGCTCGACGGCCTGTCGCCGCACGAGAGCGAGGCGTGGGACGCACTCGCCGCCGACGTGGCCGAACAGCGCAAGCAGGCCGACGCAACGGATTCACAGCGATACCTGCGCATTCAAATGCGGTAGTGTGTGGCGGTAGCCGGATCCACTACACAGACTGCTTGTGAAAGGCGAAGACGATATGGAACCCACAACCCCACCCGTCGTCCGCCAGGGCTCGATGCCCCACGGCGCCCTGACGCTCGACGAGCGCGACCGCCGGATCATGAAGCTGCTGCGCCACGACGGGCGCCTGACCTACGCGCAGATCGCGCGCACGGTCGGCGTCTCCGAGCCGACGGCGCGCAAGCGCATCGACCGCCTCGTGCACGCCGGGGCCATCTTCGTCTCGGCGCGCATCAACCCGGCGCCTATCGGCTTTCCCATCGACGCGATGATCGGCGTCAAGGTGACGCGCGGCCGCGTCAAGGAGGTGGGGCGGCGCCTGGCGGCGATGGAGAACGTCGCCTACGTGGCCTACGTGGCCGGCAGCATGGACATCCTCATCGAGGCGTTCCTGCCCGACACCGAGGGTCTCTTCAAGTTCCTCAACGAGGACCTGGAGAAGATCGACGGCATCAGCGGCACCGAGACCTGGCACGTGCTGCGCACCGAGAAGTCGTTCTACAACTGGGAGGGCGAGGACGTCGGCGTGGAGGCCCTCCCGGAGGCGGAAGCGGAGAGCGACGCCGACGCATAGACGCGCGGGCGCGCGAGACGCGGCGAACAGGCCGCGCAGGCCGAGCGCCGATCCACCCGACCATCCGCCGCTCCGCCCGGCTCACCCGGGCGGCAGCGTCTCCAGATCCTCCCGGCCGCGCAGCACCACGAGGATGCCGGCGGCGAGGATGAGGGCGCCGCCGGCCGCCGTCCAGACCGTGATGCCCTGGCCCAGCAGGACGAACGCGTAGATGGGCGCCGCGAGCGGCGTGAGAAACCCCAGGACCGCGCTGTGCTGCATGCGCACCCGTCCCGTGCCCTCCATCCACAGCGTGTAGGCGATCGCGGTGCAGACCACGCCGAGCACGAGCGCCACGAGCAGGTCGCGGCCGGTCGGAGCGTAGCCTGCGCCGAGCGTCTGCCACAGGGCGAGCGGGAGAAGCAGAAGCGCGTCCAGCGTGCACTGCGCGAGGACGAGGGTGCCGCTGTCGAGCTGCCGGGTCATACCCTTGACGAGCAGCGCGAAGCCGGCGTAGCCGAGACCGCAGCCGAAGCCCGCCGCGAGGCCGAGGGCGGAGGCGTGCACGCCCACGCCGGAGAGGGCCGCGATCAGGATGACGAGCAGTCCGCTGAGCGCCAGACCGATGGCCGCGTACACCACGGGTTCCGTGGCGCTGCCCAACAGGCGCGGCGCCAGCAGCGCCACCCACACCGGCTGGATGAAGTAGAGGAAGGTGGCGATGGCCACGCCCGTCTCGCGGATGGCGATGAAGTAGAGCAGGAGCGTCGCGGCGTCCAGCACGCCCATGAGCAGGAGGCGCCCGCGCATGCCGGGCGCGAGGATGCCCGCGAGGCGACGCCGGCGGGCGAACACCGCGGCGAGCACGAGCGCGCTCACCGCGAAGCGCAGCACGAGGAGGACGCTCGCCGGAGCGGTCGCCCACGTGACGAGCGTCCCCGACAGCGCGACCATCAGGTACGACGTGATGACCATCGCGTAGCCCTGACGCGTGCGGCCGCTCATCCCCGGCGCCCGTTGCCCGACGGTCATCGGCTTGCCCCGGAGCGCGTCTCCGGCCACCCGCCGCCACGGCGCGCACGTTCACGCGATCCGCAGGGCTCGCCGGTCGCGAGGCCGACCGGCGTTGCGGGCAGGCCGAGCCTGCCGATGTGCGCGACCACGTCCACCGCACCCCCGACCCTGTTCGCGTTCGAGATGAAGCGCACCGTGTCGCCGCCGCGCAGAAGACCGGGACGACCGGCATGAGGATCCCGGACGGGACCGCCGGGACGATGCTCATACGCTGCGTGCTTCGCGTCAAGCCACCGGACCGGAGCATCGATCCGGGCGTCGCCGGCCCGGGAGCTCCGCCGTGAGGCCGGCGAGCAGACCGCCCGGCTGCGCTTGCGCCCGCCCCGGGTCCATCGTAGTATGCAAGGGAATTATGTGTCAGTTCAGTTTCTTGCATTGAAGTCGGCAGCGAGCGCTCGTATTCGAGACTCCCTGGACCATGAGACACGAGGTGACCTGATGACGACGGAGATCGTTTCCGAGCTTCTCGCCGAGCTTCCCGCCGGCCCCCCGGAGGCCGTGCTCGCGGCGGTCGCGGCGCGCTACTCCGGCCGCATCGCGTTCGCCTCGTCGATGGGGCTCGAGGACCAGGCCCTCACGGCGATGATCGCCGCGTCGGGACTCGACATCCCCATCTTCACGCTCGACACCGGCCGCCTCTTCCCCGAGACCTACGACCTGATCGACCGGACCAGCAAGCGCTACGGCGTGCAGATCCAGACGTACTTCCCCGCCGCCGCCGAGGTCGAGAAGATGGTGAACCGCGACGGCGTGAACCTCTTCCGCGACAGCATCGAGGCGCGCAAGCGGTGCTGCGAGATCCGCAAGATCTTCCCGATGCGGCGCGCGCAGCTCGAACTGGACGCCTGGATCTGCGGCCTGCGCACCGGGCAGGGCGCGACCCGGCAGAAGGTCGAGATCGTGGAGTGGGACAGCCTCGCCGACATGGTGAAGATCAATCCGCTGGCGACGTGGGACGAAGCGGCCGTGTGGGAGTACGTCCGCGCCCACGACGTGCCGTACAACCCGCTGCACGACGCCGGATTCCCGAGCATCGGGTGCGCCCCCTGCACGCGCGCCGTCCCCGAGGGCGAGGACGCACGCTCCGGGCGCTGGTGGTGGGAGAGCGCCGATCACCGCGAGTGCGGCCTGCACCACCGCACGAGCCACGTGGCCCCTGCGGACGACTGAAGCCGCCGTCCCCGGCGGGCGCGTGAGCGGCCGGACCACCGACCCTGAACCCAACGGAGGCGCCTCATGAACCAGCTCGAGACCCTCGAAGCCAAGAGCGTCCACATCCTGCGTGAGGCGTACCGCTCGCTCGGCAACGTCTGCATGCTGTGGTCGATCGGCAAAGACAGCACCGTGCTCCTGCACCTCGCGCGCAAGGCCTTCTTCGGCCACGTGCCGATACCGCTGGTGCACATCGACACGGCCTACAAGATGGCGGAGATGATCGAGTACCGCGACAGGCTGGCGCTCGAGTGGCGCCTCAACCTGGTGGTCGGCCAGAACCGCAAGGCGCTCGAGGAGAAGGCGACCTTCCCCGACGGCAACGTCGACCGCATCACCTGCTGCCGCAACCTCAAGACGATGGCCCTCAAGCACACGCTCTCGGGCGAGTGGCCGCGGCTGCGCATGGACCACACGCTCGGCAAACTGGTCGAGGACGAGGACCTCTCGCCGTACACGGGAGTGATCGTCGGCGTGCGCGCGGACGAAGAGGGCTCGCGCTCCAAGGAGCGCTACTTCTCGCCGCGCGACGTCGAGAACGACTGGAACGTCGACGACCAGCCGCCGGAGCTCTGGCGCTACTTCAAGACCGACTTCGAGCCCGGTACGCACGTGCGCGTGCACCCGCTGCTCGACTGGACCGAGCTCAACGTGTGGGAGTACATCGAGCGCGAGAGCATCCCGGTGACGTCGCTCTACTTCGACGACGGCACCGGCACCCGCTGCCGCTCGCTGGGCTGCGAGCCGTGCACGACGCCGGTACAGTCCACGGCGACCAACGTCGCCGAGATCATCGAGGAGCTCCGCACCGGCAAGTTCAGCAACATCGCCGAGCGCAGCGGCCGCGCCCAGGACAAGGACGACGGCGGCGGCCTGGAGTCGCTGCGTCGCGGGGGGTACATGTGATCCCGTCAGCCGAGAACACGCCCGCGGCCAAGCCCGCACCGGTCTTCGTCTCTCCCGACCTGGAGCGCATGGACATCGTCGCCGTCGGTCACGTCGACCACGGCAAGAGCACCGTCATCGGCCGCCTCATGGCCGACACCGGGTCGCTGCCCGACGGCAAGCTCGACCAGGTCAAGGCGATGTGCAAGGTCAACGCGCGGCCGTTCGAGTACGCCTTCCTGCTCGACGCGCTCAAGAACGAGCAGGCGCAGGGCATCACCATCGACACGGCGCGCTGCTTCTTCAACACGCCGCAGCGCCACTACATCATCCACGACGCGCCGGGCCACGTGGAGTTCCTCAAGAACATGATCACCGGCGCCTCGCGCGCCCAGGCCGCGCTGCTCGTGATCGACGCCAAGGAGGGCGTGCGCGAGAACTCCAAGCGCCACGGCTACATCCTCTCGATGCTCGGCATCCGCCAGATCTCGGTGCTGGTCAACAAGATGGACCTGCTGGACTGGGACCAGGCGGCGTTCGACGCCATCGTGCACGAGTACTCGGACTTCCTCGGCCGGCTGGGCGTGCACCCGACGAGCTTCATCCC
>CAYTRM010000218.1:0-5232 GCA_964440225.1 uncultured Thermoleophilia bacterium
GATCGAAGACGCGAAGAAGAACCTGTTCACCGTGCCTCGCTACAACGGCACGACTACCACCCATCAGGTGACGGGCCGCTTCGGCGCGGCGCGTGTGCTGCTCAAGCCGGCCGCTCCGGGTACCGGCGTCATCGCCGCAGGCGGCGTGCGCGCCGTGCTCGAGCTCGCCGGCGTGCGCGACATCCTGACGAAGTCGCTGGGCACGACGAACCCGATCAACCTGGTGCGCGCCACCGTCGCCGGGCTGCAGTCCCTCAAGACGCCCGAGGGCCAGGCGCGGCTGCGCGGCATCTCGGTGGCCCAGGTGCTGGGTCTCGACCAGCGTACGCCGGAGGCCGCAGAGGCCGCCGCTCCCGCCAAGGAGGCCTGAGGCGTATGACGAGCTACCTCGAGATCACCCAGGTCAAGAGCGCGATCGGTCGCAAGCCCGATCACCGCGGCACGCTGCGCGCCCTCGGCCTGAAGAGGATCCGTCACACCGTGGTCCACGAGGACACCCCCGTGATCCGCGGCATGGTGAACAAGGTCGCGTACCTCCTCGAGGTGCGCCCGGCAGCGAAGAAGTCGTGACATGGCTGAACTAGGACTCCACAACCTGCGCCCCAACCCCGGATCGACCAAGGCGACCAAGCGCCTCGGTCGCGGCAAAGGCTCGGGACAGGGCAAGACCTCAGGCAAGGGCCACAAGGGCTACAACTCCCGCTCCGGCGGCGGCGTGCGCCCGGGCTATGAGGGCGGTCAGATGCCGCTCTACATGCGCCTCGGCAAGCTCCGCGGCCCGCACATGAAGAAGAGCATGCCGATCGGCCCGTTCCGGACCTCCGCGGTGCCGGTCAACGTCGGCCGTCTGGCGAATGCCTTCTCGGCCGGTGACGAGGTCACCCCGGAGGCGCTCGTCGCCAAGGGCATCGTCAAGAACACGCGCACGCCGATCAAGGTGCTCGGCGGCGGAGAGCTCCCTGTGGCGCTGAACGTCCGCGTTCACATGTACTCCCGCAGCGCCGTCGAGAAGATCGAGGCGGCCGGCGGCAAGGCCGAGCTCCTCTGAACCGCGTCGGGGGGATGGGGCTGTGAACAACAAGCTGTGGCAGTCGCTGGCCAACGCCTGGATGATCCCGGAGCTTCGCACGAAGCTCCTCTTCACGGCGGGGATGGTGGCGATCTACAGGTTCGGCGCGTACGTGCCCGTCCCGGGCATCGACATCGGCGCTCTCAAGCAGTTCTTCGAGGAGGGCGGAGCCGGAGTCGTCGGGTTCCTCGACCTCTTCTCGGGCGGCGCGCTCGCGCGCGTCGCCGTCTTCGCGCTCGGCATCATGCCGTACATCACGGCGTCGATCATCATGCAGCTCCTCACCGTCGTCATCCCCAAGCTCGAGGAGCTGGCCAAAGAGGGTGAGCAGGGCCAGAAGCAGATCACCAAGTACACGCGCTGGCTCACCGTAGCTCTTTCACTCGTCCAGTCGCTCGGGTATATCGCCCTGTTCCGTCAGTACAACGCCCTTCCGGACCTCAACTGGTGGCGGGCGGCGCTCATCATCACCAGCCTGGTCGCCGGCGCCGTGATCGTCATGTGGCTCGGGGAGCTCATCACCGCGCGGGGCATCGGCAACGGCATGTCGATCATCATCTTCATCAGCATCGTCTCGAGCATCCCGTCGGGCTCCGCACAGCTGTTCACGATGAGCCTGCTGCCGATCTTTCTCTTCGGCCTCATCGCTCTGGCCGTCGTCGTCGGCGTCATCTGGATCACGACCGGTGAGCGCCGCGTCCCGGTGCAGTACGCCAAGCGCGTCGTGGGACGCCGCATGATGGGCGGCACCAGCACGTTCATCCCGCTCAAGGTCAACATGGCGGGAGTGATCCCGGTGATCTTCGCCTCGTCGGTCATGATGATCGTGCCGACGTTCGCGCAGTTCCTCGGCACCGACGGCATCGGCGGGTGGTTCACCCGGACGTTCGGGCCGAGCACCGTCCTGTACATCATCGGCGAGGCCATCCTGATCGTGATCTTCACGTACTTCTACACGGCCGTGACGTTCAACCCTATCGACCAGGCCGACAACCTCAAGAAGTACGGCGGATTCATCCCCGGCGTGCGCCCCGGCCGGCCCACGGCCGAGTACCTCGACCGCATCCTGACGCGTCTCACCTTCCCGGGGGCTCTCTTCCTGGCCTCCCTGGCGGTGCTGCCGTGGCTGTTGTCGCGTCCGCCGATCAACGTCCCCTTCTACTTCGGCGGCACCTCGCTGCTGATCGTCGTGGGTGTCGCTCTCGACACGATGCGGCAGATGGAGGCGCAGCTTCTCATGCGCCACTACGTGGGCTTCCTCAAGTAGGTGACGGGGCTGAACGCCACGCAGCACAACGTGATCCTGCTCGGTGCGCCCGGCTCCGGCAAGGGCACGCAGGCAGAGCGCATCGTGGCGCGGTACGGGTTGCCGCACATATCGACGGGGAACATGCTTCGCGCGGCCGTGGCGCAGGGTACCGCCATCGGCCCGGATGTGCAGGGGCGTCTCGAGGCCGGCAAGCTCGTTCCCGACGATGTCGTCATCAGCCTCGTCAAGGAGCGGCTGGCCATGGAGGATGCGAGGGGGGGATTCCTGCTCGACGGGTTCCCGCGCACGGTGCCGCAGGCCGAGAGCCTGGACGATCTGCTGGGGGAGGCGGGACGCTCGATCACGCACGTCGTCTTCCTCGACGTCGCGGACGAAGAGCTGGTGCGCCGCATCTCGGGGCGCCGCAACTGCCCGCGGTGCGGCAGGCTGTACCACGACCTGTACGACCCGCCCCTCACCGAGGGGCTGTGCGACGAGTGCGCGTGCCCGCTGGTGCAGCGCGCCGACGACAACGAGGCCACTGCGCGGACCCGGCTGGATGTCTACAGGCGGGAGACGGAGCCGCTCATCAAGTTCTACGAGCGCAAGAAGGTGCTGTACCACGCGCACGGGGACGAGAAGCTCCCCGGCGAGGTGTTCGTGCAGGTCGCCCGCTTCCTGAGCGACGGATGATGCCTTCATGATCGTCCGCAGGTCGGCAGCCGAGCTCGCCAAGATCGCCGCCGCAGGCGCGATCCTCGCCGACTGCCTCGACGAGCTGGCGAGGGCGGCTCGGCCGGGTGTGACGACCGCGGAGCTGGACGCGCTCGCCGAGCGGTTCATCCGGGAGCGCGGCGGGACGCCGACGTTCCTCGGCTATCAGGGCTTTCCGGGCTCGATCTGCGCGTCGCCGAACGACATGGTCGTGCACGGGATCCCGGGCGCCTACCGTGTGGCGGAGGGAGACCTGCTCAGTCTCGACGTGGGGGTGACGCTCAACGGGTACATCGCCGACTCGGCGCAGACGCTCCTCATCGGCTCCGTTGAGGCCGAGGCGTGCCGCCTGGCCGAGGTGACCGCGGAGTCGCTCGAGGCCGGGCTCGCGGAGTGCCGGGAAGGCCGCCGGCTTGGCGACATCTCGCACGCGATCCAGGAAGTGGTCGAGGCCGCCGGCTTCAGCGTCGTCCGCTCGCTGGTCGGGCACGGAGTGGGCAAGGAGATGCACGAGGATCCGCAGATCCCCAACTACGGGGATCCCGGGCGCGGACCGCGGCTCGAGGAGGGCATGGTCTTCGCCATCGAGCCGATGGTCGACGCCGGCGGGCACGAGGTGGTCGTGGCGGACGACGGGTGGGCCATCCACACCGCCGACGGTTCGCTCTCGGCGCACTTCGAGCACACGGTGGGTGTCGGCACGAAGGCTCCGCAGGTCTTCACGCGTCGGCCGTCGGAGAAGGGTGGCGCAGCGGTGTAGCGCCGCGGAAACGGCGCGGGTCTCGGCCGCCGCGCCGCCGTGGACGGTGGGGTTTGTGGCCCCCATGGTTTATGGTAGTATGTCAGGCCGCTGTCTGTCGACGAGTAGGGAGCATGGCGAACAAAGAAGAAGCCATCGAGATCGAGGGCGAGGTCGTCGAGGCGTTGCCGAACACGATGTTCCGCGTGCACCTCGACAACAACCACGAAGTGCTCGCCCACATCTCGGGCAAGATGCGCATGAACTACATCCGCATCCTGCCCGGGGACAGGGTCAAGGTGGAACTGTCGCCCTACGACCTCAGCAGGGGCAGGATCACGTACCGGTTCAAGTAGCGGCCGCGCGCGGTCGCCCGGAGGCGGCGCGCGGGGCCTCAGGCGCACCGCGTGCACAAGCGAGGATCACCGATGAAGGTAAGAGCTTCAGTCAAGCAGATGTGCGAGAAGTGCAAGATCATCCGCAGGCACGGCACCGTGCAGGTGATCTGCTCGAACCCGCGTCATCGTCAGAGGCAGGGGTAAGTCCGCATGGCACGTATCGCAGGCGTCAACATCCCGCCGCAGAAGCGGGTCGAGATCGGTCTCACGTACATCTACGGTGTCGGACGGTCGACGTCCAACAAGGTCCTCGGTGTCGTCGGCATCGACCCCAACACCAAGGTGCGTGATCTCACCGAAGAGGAGATCGTCCGGCTCCGCGACGCCATCGACCGTGAAGTCACGGTCGAGGGCGACCTGCGCCGCGAGCGCTCCCAGAACATCAAGCGTCTCATGGATATCGGCTGCTACCGGGGCATCCGCCACCGGCGCGGCATGCCGGTGAACGGGCAGCGCACGCGCACCAACGCGCGCTCTCGCAAAGGTCCGAAGAGGACGATCAGCGGCAAGCGCAAGAAGTGACCGCACCAGTAGCGGAGGAGTAGAGCAGAGTGGCTAAGCCTCAGAGAGCCAAGGGTCGTCAGCGTCGCAAAGTCCGCAAGAACATCGCCGTCGGCCAGGCGCACATCAAGACGTCGTTCAACAACACGCTGGTGACGCTCACCGACAAGGAGGGCAACGTCATCGCGTGGGAGAG
Source organism: uncultured Thermoleophilia bacterium (assembly GCA_964440225.1). Classification (GTDB taxonomy): domain Bacteria; phylum Actinomycetota; class Thermoleophilia; order UBA2241; family UBA2241; genus CAIXSE01. Next base: position 4,867 of record CAYTRM010000218.1, read on the forward strand.
CGCCGGATCGGTCGGCTTCAAGGGTTCGCGCAAGAGCACGCCGTTCGCCGCGCAGGTGACGGCGGAGTCATGCGCCAAGAAGGGCATGGAGCAGGGTCTCCAGAAGGTCGAGGTCTTCGTGCGTGGCCCGGGTTCGGGTCGCGAGACCGCCGTGCGGTCGCTGCAGGCCGCCGGCCTCGAGATCATCAGTGTCAAAGACGTGACGCCGGTGCCGCACAACGGCTGCCGCCCGCGCAAGCGTCGCAGGGTCTAGGAAGGTCTACGTGGCGAAAGATACGTCAGCACAGTGCAAGCAGTGTCGCCGCGAGGCTGAGAAGCTCTTTCTCAAGGGCGAGCGGTGCCTCACGGACAAGTGCGCGGTCGAGC
>CAYTRM010000219.1:0-5189 GCA_964440225.1 uncultured Thermoleophilia bacterium
GAGCAGGAGCTGCAGCAGTCACGCGCGCTCCTGCAGGCGGCGATGGACCGGAGCCAGGCCGGCATCGCGATCGCCGACGCCCCCGACGGCAGGCTGCGCTACGTCAACCAGGCGGGCCTCTTCATCGGCGGCGGCTCGGAGGCCGAGCTCGTTGACCAGGTCGACGCCGCTCGCTACGTCGAGAGCTGGCACATCCTCCACCACGACGGCACCCCCTACGCGCCCGACGAGGTGCCGCTGGCGCGCGCCGTGCTCTACGGCGAGACCGCGGAGGCCGAGTTCATCATCCGGCGTGACGACCATGAGGACCGCACCGTGCTGGCGCGCGCTGCCCCGATCCGCGACGCCGAAGACGTGGTCACGGCCGGCGTGGTCGTCTTCCACGACATCACCGAGCGCAAGCAGGCTGAGGACGAGGTCCGCCGCCTGAATGCCGAGCTCGAGCAGCGCGTCGTCAGCCGCACCGCTCAGCTCGAAGCGACGAACCGGGAGCTCGAGGCCTTCGCCTACTCGGTCTCGCATGACCTGCGCGCCCCCCTGCGCGCCATCGACGGCTTCAGCGCCATGGTGGCCGAAGACGCAGCCGAGCACCTGACGGCGGCCGACGTCGAGCATCTGCAGCGCGTCCGCAACGCCGCTCAGCGCATGGGCCTCCTCATCGACGACCTGCTCGGGCTCTCGCAGACCGCGCGCCAAGACCTGACCGTCGCGAGCGTCGACCTCAGTGGCCTCGCCGAAGAGGTCTTCGCCGAGCTGCGCCGGGAGCAGCCCGAGCGCGAGGTCGACGTCGTGATAGCGCCCCACCTGCGGGCAGACGCCGACCCGACGCTGCTGCGCATGATCCTCGTGAACCTGCTCGGCAACGCCTGGAAGTTCACGAGCAAGCACGAGACGGCGCGCATCGAGGTCGGCGTCGGCGAGGCGGACGGCGAGTGCATCTTCTTCGTTCGCGACGACGGCGTCGGCTTCGATACTCGTCATGCCCGGAATCTCTTCGGCGCCTTCCAGCGAGCACACTCACCAGGTGAGTTCGAGGGCACCGGCATCGGCCTGGCGACCGTGCAGCGCCTCGTCACCCGGCACGGCGGCCGCGTCTGGGCCGAGGCCGAGGTGGAGAAGGGCGCGACGTTCTACTTCACCCTGTCGGGGGACGGCGCTCGCTCGACCTGAAGCCGGCAGGGCGCCGCCGTGCGCACCCGGCGCGAAGTCATCCTTCGCCATGCAGATCAGCGATCAGTCTGATCACCGCCAGTTCCTTCGCCTTGGCCTCGACTTCCACCGTGAGCGGCCAACCCAGCCACTCCGAAGGAAAGTCGCCGGCGTCGATGTAGTCGTGATGCCGCTGCGGCTTCGGTCCGTCCCACCCAGCGAGCGGACTGGAGATGTGAAAGAGCGGCTCGGCCGGCCATGTCTGCCGAGCGCGTTCGGTGATCTCGGCAACGCTCAGGCCATCGGGCAGGCAGCGGTGGTGATGCACGTCGTAGACCAGCGGCACAGCGGTGTCGGCACAGACGGGCAGCAGGTCGGAGGGCGTGTAGACCTTGTCGTCGTTCTCCAGCGTGAGGCGCGACCGCACCGGCTCGGGCAGGCGCTCGATGCTCCTGCGCAACGCGCCCAGGGCGGCGGCCTTGTCGCCATACGCGCCGCCGCCGTGGACGTTGATCGTATCCGCGCCGACCCATTCCGCGACCTCGGCCTGGTAGCTCAGTTCGGCGAGCGAGTTCGCCAGGGTCTGCGGGTTTGGGGAATTGAGCACCACGAACTGATCCGGATGAAGCGAGAGCCGCACATCGTTCGATCGGGCAATCCGGCCGCACTCTCGAAAGAGAGCACTGATGTCCGCGCCGCCCGGCAGTTCGTCCATCTCATACCCCGCCGCGGGATGCGTCTTCACAGGCAGGATCTGGCTCTTGATGCGGAAGGCGCCGATGCCGTGACTCGCGCAGAATCCCAGCGCGGCCAGCAGCGCCTCGGCATTGGATCGGCACAGATCGGTCAGCCGCGTCAGCCGCGCGGGCTTGGGCAAGCGCAGCATCGCCGTGGCCGTCGTCGCCCGGAACTTGATCGGCTCGCGCACGAACTGGCGGCACAGGCCAAGCCGCAAAGCGCTGGGCCGCGGTCGGAGTGATGCCTCTCTCGCTGAAGCCATATCACGCCCTCGCCGCCAACTCCAAGGCCGTCGCCCCGGTCTCCGAGCCAGTATCCGTACTCATCGTCGATCCAAGACAAGCGTACACCGGCGGCGACAGCACGCTCATCTGCCAAACGCTGGACTCACCGGCGTCCTGCAGCTTCTTCTTCAGGCCCGCGGCGGCATCACTGGCCGGATCACTCGCAGGGTTCTCCGCGACCTCGGCCCAGCGCCATCATGCTGCCGAGGATGTCGTCGATGCGGGCGCGGACGGCGGCGTGGTCGCAGCCGTGCAGGCCGACGGCGTCGAGGATCCACTCCTCCGCCGTCACCCAGCCGATCGTCAGAGCCATCATGGCCGCCACCAGCGTCTGCGGGTCGTGGTCCGTCCTCAACTCAAAGGGGTAGCCGTCCTCAACGACCGCGAGCGTCTGCTGGGCGACCGTCTCGCCGGGGTCGATCCCGAGCGATGACGTGGTCTCGCCCTCGAGGGCGAGGCGCGCCACCGTGAGGACGTAGGCCCGGTTGTTGGCCAGGAGCCAGTCGAGGGCGCCCTCGGTGGTGCGCCCGACCCGCCGCCCCTCGGCCTCGTGCTCGCGCTGCCGGGTCCGGCCGCGGATCAGCACCTGGCGCAGCACCTCGTCCTTGCTCTCGAAGTAGCGGTAGATCGCCGAGTGGGGAAGACCCGCCTCGGCGGCGATGTCGCGGATGCTGACGCTCACCGGCCCGTGTTCGGCGAAGAGCCGCTCCGCGGCGTCCAGGATCCGGGGCATGAGCTGGTCGTCGAGCCTGGGGCGGCCGCGCGGCCGCTTCGGCCCCTCCTCGAGCACGCTGTCGTCCGGCATGGCAGCTCCGATCGTTGCCTGCAGGCGTCGCCTTGGCTGATTTTCCGTACCATGTGGTACGGCAACTGAGGCTCACGGGGAAGGCGGCATGCGGCTCATCGTACGAGACATCGCCAACGCGGCCCTGTTCCTCGTCGCCCCCGCCTCGTCTTGGGTGAGCGGCCAGGTGATCACCGTGAGCGGCGGCGGCACGCAGGAGCTGGAGTAGCCGCGATGTCCAGAACGACCACTCGGTCCGGCGACGTTGCGACCGGCACGTCGGACCAGTTCGGAAGGAGACTACCGTGACGACTGGATCTTCCCGGGGCGACAGTGCGCTTCGGCTTCTGCCCACGACGCGCCTGGAGGCCTTCTCCGACGGCGTCTTCGCCATCGCCATCACGCTGCTCGTGCTCGAGCTGCACGTGCCGACCGACCCGGTGGGCCTGCTGCACGAGCTCGGCGCCGAGTGGCCCAGCTACCTCGGCTACTTCATCAGCTTCGCGTTCATCGGCGGCGCGTGGATCGCGCACAGTAACCTGAGCCGCTTCGTCAAGGCGGCGGACGGCCCCCTGATGGGCCTCAACCTGCTCCTGCTGCTGTTCGTCTCGTTCCTGCCGTTCACCACCAGCCTGCTGGCGAACCACCTCGACGACAGCGCCGCGCACGTCGCGGTGATCATCTTCGGCGTCAACCTGACCCTCGCCTCGCTCATGGTGAACGTGATGTTCGGCTACGCCGCCCGCACCCCGGGGCTGGCGACCGACGACGCGGCGGACGACGAACTGCGGTCCTTCGGGCGGGATCGGCTGGTCGCCGTCATCATCCAGGCGGTGGCTCTCTTGGGCAGCCGTCGGGAAACGATTCACATCCGCCCCGGAAGGCATGGGGCACTCTGCCGAAATGCAGTTGGACCGATTCGAGAGTTCATTGGCGCACCGCGAGTGTCCGTGCGTCAGTCATCTCCCAACAGTCGTGCTTCGTCTCTCGCAAGCGCAGACATGAGCTCTCTCACGGAGACCCTTGCCGCGTCAATAACGCCGTCGCCGACCGACTCCCGCACTCGCTTCGACCATGCGCTCACTCTTGGGCCCAATCGTCTGAGGGAGTCCAGACCGTGGTCCGTGGGGGACAACAGCTTCGCCCGCCGATGGGCGGGATTGGGCGAGTACTCGCACAACCCCTGCTCCACGAGCAGATCTGCAGTCCTCTGAACGCTCTGGCGAGCCAGTCCCATGTTCCGGGCGATGGCTGCCACTGTGAGCGGCTCGTGAAGCACCGCACCGAGCACCTGCCATCGCGCGGTCGTAAGGCCACTCCCTGCTGTCAGACGGTCGGCCGCATCCAGAAAGAAGCCGTTCAGCCAGAAGATGTTCAGTACAAGGTCGTTCAATGGGTCTTCCGGACCCCTAGCCGTCTTGGCCATGCCCAAGCGCCTCCATGAGCTCGACGTAGCATGCTGGGTCTCCGGTCTTGTACAGGCCGTACCATGCTTCAAGCGCCCTTGTGCTGAAGATGCCGAGTCTGGCGAGAACGAGCTTGGCGAATTCCAGCGATGCCGTCACGGAGGCTGTGATCACTCCGCGGTCGTCAACCGCGGGTTCCTGAACGTAGTGAGCGGCGCCGCCGTATCCGCTGGAGGCAAGCCAGCCAGGATCGTTGCTGGTGTGCAGCCGATCATTCAACAGACCTGCTCTGGCCAGGCCGAACGTCGCCCCGCAGATCGCGGCTACAGGAACACCGGCGGCCACGAACTCCTTCGCCAGTGATAGGACGGGGTCCGTGCTCCCGTCGCTCCATAGGTCGGCGCCAGGCAGAATCAGCATTGCACTCCCAGAAGGGGAAATCTCAGACAGACTCAGATCCGGCACGATGGTCAGGCCGCCCATCGAACGAACCGGCGTCCGGTCCTGCCCCACCGTCCTGACGCGGAATCCTGACGATGTGCCGGGCATCGGTCTGTTTATGTGTGCGATTGCGAAGCCGGGCTCCCAATCCGCCATCGTGTTGAGTACGAAGAGATGAACGTCCTCCATGCTCGTTAGCCTCCTTCTGACAGTCTGCTATCGAATGGACAGCATACTGTCATAATGTCAGCATGCTGTCAACCGAATCCGCAGCGGGAAAGTCGCTTGGAGGTGCTCGTTGTACGTGGCTCTATGTGGAGGTCGGCATTGGACGGTTGCTCGTCCTGATCCCAAGAGCAGCGACGTGCAGTCAGTGGGCACGGGCCT
>CAYTRM010000220.1:0-5189 GCA_964440225.1 uncultured Thermoleophilia bacterium
CCGGAAGAGGTTAGTGGTTCTTCTTAACGCCGCCTTCTTCCTCGCCGGCCTTCTGCTCGGACGCGTGCAGCGGCGCCACCACGTGACGCAGGAGGCGCTCGCCGCCTCGTCGCTCAGCGACCGCCTGACCGGCCTGTACAACTACGGCACCTTCGTCGACTACCTCCACACGGAGGCGACCAAGGTGGACCGCTACGGCGGCGAGATGGCGCTCATCATGCTCGACCTCGACGGCTTCAAGCAGTTCAACGACCGCCACGGCCACCAGACCGGCAACGAGCTCCTCCGCCGCGTGGGTACGTCGCTCGGCGACCTGGTGCGCGACGCCGACATGGCGGCGCGCTACGGCGGTGAGGAGTTCGCCGTGCTCATCCGCGGCGACGAGACCGACGCCTACGAGCTCGCCGAGCGGCTGCGCCGCGCTGTCGAGAGCATCTCCGTGAGCGGGCGAGGCGGCGAACCGGCGTTCACGACCATCTCCGCGGGCGTCGCCGCCTACCCCGCCGGGGCGCGCGACGAGACGGAGCTCATCGAGCGCGCCGACGCGGCGCTCTACGAGTCCAAGCGGCGCGGACGCAACCGCGTGACCATCTCGACCGGCTGCGTCCGGGAGGAGCAGATCCCCGCGAGCCTCAGCGCCTGAAGCGCCGCCTCCGGCGGTCTCCCCGGCGCGCGCCGAGCGGCGATCCCCCGGCGGAGCCTCCTACCGGCCGAACGCCACCGAGGGCAGCCTCGTGTCCGGACGCGCGTAGAGGTCACCGCAGAAGAGCTCCACGCCGTTCCGCTCCAGCAGCTGCCGCTGCCCGGCCTCGCGGACGCCCGTGGCGATCAGGTCGGCGCCGATGCGGTCACCGAAGCGCACCAGCAACTGCACGACGTCGACCGGCGTCGGCTCGCCCCCGAGGCCCGCGACGAGCACGGGGTCGAGGCAGAGATACTCCGGCGCGGCCTCGGCGATGAGCTCCAGCGTCGTGAACTGGGCGCCGAGGCCGGAGATGCAGAGCAGAAAGCCGAGCTCGCGCACGTCGGCGAGCGTCCGCAGGGTCGAGGCCGTGTTCGTCCCCAGGTCGTCGGCGTCGATCTCGAAGACGACGTGCTGCGGCACGAGCGCGCGGTTCAGAGAGTAGAACTCGCTGACGGCGACGACCGCGGCGTTGGGGAGCTCGGCGGCCGCGCATCCGAGAAAGAGGAGGTCGTCCGGCCGCAGGCCCGCCGCCGCGGTGACGGTGGCTGCGCGCGCGGCGATGCCGTACGCCGGCAGCAGGCGCGAGCGCCGGGCGACGTCGAGAAGCACGTCGGGCAGCCGCAGCGGCGAGTAGAAGGGACCGCGCACGCTGCTCCGGTAGCCGATCACCTCCCGCTCGGCGGGGTCCACGACCGGCTCGAACAGGGGCTCGAGCTCGGCGCGGGAGACGCACTCCGCGAGCGTCGCCTCGAGATCCCCGTCGTACGCGGCGGCCTGCTCGTCGGCCGCCTGCATGGCGAGGGCGAGGCCTTGCTGCAGATTCTGCTCGAAGGTGAGGCCGGCGACGGCGTCGAGGATGGCGGAGCCGACCGATGGGTGCACGCGGTCGTAGACGCCCGGGGCCAGGTCGTTGAGCAGCAGCGATTGCAGGCGCTCGTACACCCGCCGCGTCACCGCCGCGAGGTCGTCCTCCGCGATGACCGCGGCAGCACGCGGCGGCGACAGCAGGACGATGAACGCGTCGTCGGTGAGCGTGAAGTCGCTGACCACGTCGAGGCGGCGCAGCGTGCTCCCCACCATGCCTTCGAGGTTGGCGGCGACTGCGTCGAGGATCTCGGAGACGATCCGCCAGCCGAACACGGGCTCCAGCCTTCCGTACCGGTCGAGGCTGATGTAGAGGAGCGCGACCTGGCCGGACTTCTCGAGCTCGAGACGGACGGAGTCGGCGACGAGGTTGAGGGAGGGAAGGTGGGACGGGCCGTCGCTGACCAGACTGCGCAGCGTGGTGCGGGCCTTGCGCAGGGCATCGTCACTCGGTCGGTCCACGGTGCTCCCCCCTCCGCCCGCGTCAGGTCGCCTTCTGCTTCTCCTTGGGCTTGTCGCCTCCGGACGCGGGCTCGTCCGGCGCCGCGGAGGACCCATCCTTGGACGAGGCGCCGGAAGAGCCGCTCTCGCCGGCGCCCTCGGACGAGGACTCGCCGGATCCGGGCTCGCGCCCGCCGGAACGGCGGCCGGAACCCTTGCCGTAGTCGGTGGTGTAGAAGCCGGATCCCTTGAAGTGGATGGCGACGGGATGGAGGACTTTGCGCAGCGGCCCGCCGCACGCCTCGCACTCGACCAGCGGGTCGTCGCTCATCTTCTGGAAGGCCTCGAACGAGGCGCCGCAGTCGTCACACTGGTATTCGTAGATGGGCAAGCGAGAATCCCCGGCCGTGGTCAGAAGAATCTGAGTCTAGCACAGGCGAGCAGCCGCGCCCCGCGCCCCACCTCAAAGCGTGAACGGAGGCAGGTGCCCGGCGATCACCTGCACGGGATCCCACGCTCGGATCCGCCGCCACGACTCGAGCAGCCGGGGCGCCGCCGATCCCGTGGGCCGCATGGCCGCGAACTCGTCGGCGCCCGGGCCGATGGTGTCGCCGCAGAGCACGACGGTCCCCGCCGCGGTCTCGACCGCCAGGCTGATGTGACCGTCGCAGTGGCCCGGAGTCAGCGCCCAGCGCACTCCGGGGGCGAGTTCGCCGCCGGTCCCCGTCAGCCGTCTCAGCCGCGCCCCATCCAAGAGGCCGGCGGCGAGCGCCCAGTACGGCGCCGCCGTCTCGAGCTCGTGCACGACCACGGGCGCCGGGAGCTCGGCGCAGCCGCCGACGTGGTCGAGGTGGGCGTGCGTGAGCACGACGAGGTCGACGTCGGAGGGGCGCAGGCCGCGGGCCGCGAGCGCCCCGACCACGGGCTCGTTCTGCAACGGCAGCCCGGGGTCGACGACGATCGTCCGCGGGCCGCGCAGAAGGACGGTGTTGGGGAAGGTCGTCATGCCGACGACCGGCCGCCGCTCGCGCAGCTCGCGATACGCGACGAACGCCTCGGGCGAGCGATGCTCGGGCAGCACCTCGACGGCGTCGCCCTCCACGCTGAACACGAAGCGTGCGGTGGGAATGAGGATGTCGGCCTCGTACACGACGCCTGCCCCGGCCGCTGGCGCTCGAGCCGCCTCAGGCCGAGACGGCCGGCCCGCCCTCGTCGTCGCGGGCGTACAGGAAGTCGACCTTGTCCATGTTCATGATGATGAACGGCGCGGTGTCCAGGAGTTGCTGGGTGCCCTTGTTGAAGATGCGCACCTTGGAGAGCGTCAGACGCGTGTCGTTGAACGACCGGATGTAGTCGCTGGCGCGGCGCGAGCTGGCGCGGTGCCCGACACCGAAGTGGGCGATGCCGACGATCTTGAACTCGCCCATGTAGGCGACGATCTCGAGTTCCTTGAATTCGGAGTCGCCGGCGAAGCCGCCGGGTTCGCCGTGTCCCTCACTCACCATCGTCCAGCCCTCCCGTCGTCGGCCGGCGGACCGCCGGGGAGCCGGCGGTGGAACACGGCGTGCCGGCGAACGCGCCGACCGCGCCGCGCCCCGGCCGCAGCGCCAGCCGCAACCGGCCCAGCGCCGCACGACGGGATTCGCCTCGCCGCGGCGCCAGTACGACGCCCAGAGCCGCCCCCGCGGCGCTCCCGATGCCCGATCTGCCGATCATCTCCATGGTCTCTGCACTATAGCGACGCTACTTCTCGAAGACCAGGTGATCGCCGCTGACGCTCACACGGATGGTGTCACCTTCGGTGAACGAACCGCCGAGCAGCTCCTTCGAGAGCGGGTTCTCGATCAGCCGCTGGATGGCGCGCCTCAGCGGCCGCGCTCCGAACCTCGGGTCGTACCCCGCGTCGGCGATGAAGCGGCGCGCCTCGGGGGTGACCTCGAGCCGCATGCCCTGGCCCTCGACCTGGCGGCGCACGTGCGTCAGCAACAGGTCGACGATCTGCTCGAGCTCGGCACGGCCGAGGCCGTGGAAGACGATCGTCTCGTCGATCCGGTTCAGGAACTCGGGACGGAAGGTCTGGCCGAGCGCCCCCATGAGCCGGCTCTCGACGGCCTCGTAGTCGCGCTCCATCTCCTCGGCGTCCGGGATGAGCTCTGCGCCGACGTTGCTGGTCATGATCACGACGGTGTTCTTGAAGTCCACGGTCCGGCCCTTGTTGTCGGTGAGCCGGCCATCGTCGAGCACCTGGAGCAGCATGTTGAACACGTCCGGGTGCGCCTTCTCGATCTCGTCGAAGAGCACGACGCTGTACGGATGGCGGCGCACCGCCTCGGTGAGCTGGCCGCCCTCCTCATAGCCCACGTAGCCGGGCGGCGAGCCGACGAGGCGGGACGCGGAGAACTTCTCCATGTACTCGCTCATGTCGAGCCGCACCATGGCGCTCTCGTCGTCGAAGAGGAACTCGGCCAGCGCGCGAGCGAGCTCGGTCTTGCCGACGCCGGTCGGGCCGAGGAAGAGGAAGGAGCCGATCGGTCGCTTGGGGTCCTTGAGCCCGGCGCGGGCGCGCCGTACCGCCTCGGACACGGCGACGACCGCCTTGTCCTGGCCGATGACGCGGCCGTGCAGCCGCTCTTCCATCTGGAGGAGCTTCTCCGTCTCCTCCTCCTTCATGCGCTGCACCGGGATACCCGTCCACGCGCTCACGATGCCGGCGATGTCGTCGCCGCCGATGGTCGCCTCGGCGATGCCCTTGTCGGCCAGCCACGCCTCCTTGGCCGTGACGAAGGTCTGCTGGATCTTGTCGGTCTGCTCCTTGAGCTGGGCGGCGCGCTCGTAGTCCTGCGCCTGCACGGCGGCGGCGCCTTCGCGCGTCAGCTCCTGAAGGCGCTTCTCCATCTTGCGCAGGTCGGGCGGCAGCATCGTCGCCTCGATGCGCATCTTGCTCGCCGCCTCGTCCAGCAGATCGATCGCTTTGTCGGGGAGGAAGCGGTCGCCGATGTAGCGGTCGCTGAGCACGGCCGCGTCGCGGATCGCCTCGTCGGTGATCTTGACCTTGTGGTGCGCCTCGTACTTGTCGCGAAGCCCGGTGAGGATCGCGATCGTCTCCTCCACCGTCGGTTCGCCGACGAGGATGGGCTGGAAGCGGCGCTCGAGCGCGGCGTCCTTCTCGACGTTCTCGCGGTACTCGTCGAGCGTCGTC
>CAYTRM010000221.1:0-4567 GCA_964440225.1 uncultured Thermoleophilia bacterium
GCTTCATGGCGTTCATCGCGCAGTACTTCTGAGCCGACCGACGCACGCATGACGCCCGCCCGCGGCCTCCGTCCTCCCCCGCTCCATCCGGGAGGGCGGAGGCTGACGGGCTTTCACGACCGAACGAAAGGATCCAGGTGAGCCCAGTGGCGAGCGCACAGACCATCGAAGACCGCTGCATCGACACCATCCGTTTTCTCGCCGTCGACGGCGTCCAGAAGGCCAAGTCCGGACACCCCGGCATGCCGATGGGCGCGGCGGCCATCGCCCACACGCTGTTCACGCGGCACCTCCGCTACGACGCCGCCGACCCGGCGTGGCCGAACCGCGACCGCTTCGTCCTCTCGGCGGGACACGCCAGCATGCTGCTGTACTCCATGCTTCACCTGACGGGCTACGACCTCAGCCTCGACGACCTCAAGGCGTTCCGCCAGTGGGGCAGCAAGACGCCGGGGCACCCCGAGTACAAGCACACGGCCGGCGTCGAGACCACCACCGGCCCTCTCGGCCAGGGCGTCGCCAACGGCGTGGGCATGGCTCTCGCCGAGCGCTTCCTCGCCGCCACCTTCGGCTCCGACGTCGTGGACCACTACACCTACGTGCTCGCCGGTGACGGCTGCATGATGGAAGGCATCAGCAGCGAGGCCGCCTCGTTCGCCGGTCACCAGCAGCTCGGCAAGCTGGTCCTCCTTTACGACGACAACCACATCACCATCGACGGGGCCACCGACCTCGCCTTCACCGAAGACGTGCCCAAGCGCTTCGAGGCGTACGGCTGGCACGTGCAGAAGGTCGCCGACGGCAACGACGTCGACGCCATCGACGCAGCCATCACGGCGGCCAAGGCCGAGACCGGCAAGCCGTCGCTGATCGCCGTGCGCACGCACATCGGCTGCGGCTCGCCCAACAAGCAGGACAAGTCCGCCGCCCACGGCGCGCCGCTCGGCGTCGACGAGGTCAAGCTCACCAAAGAAGCCTGTTCGTGGCCGCTCGACCCCGAGTTCTTCGTCGCCGACGACGTCAGGGCGTTCTACTCCGAGGCCGCCGGCAAGGCCGCCGCCGCGCACGCCGAGTGGACGAAGAAGTACGAGGCGTGGCGCGCGGCCGACGCCGCTCGCGCCGACGCCTGGGACGACGCCTGGACGGGCACGCTCCCCGAGGGCTGGGACGCGGACCTGCCCGTGTTCACGACCGAGGACTCGGTGGCGACGCGCGCTGCATCGGGCAAGGTCATCAACGCCCTGGCGCCGCACCTCCCCACACTCATGGGCGGCTCGGCCGACCTCGCTCCCTCGAACAACACGCTGATCAAGGATGCCCCCGACCAGCAGGCGGCGACGCCCGAGGGCCGCAACGTGCGCTGGGGCGTGCGCGAGCTCGCCATGGCCGGCATGGGCAACGGCCTCGCGCTGCACGGCGGCGTGCGGCCCTACGTGGCGACGTTCTTCGTGTTCGTCGACTACATGCGGCCGTCCATGCGTCTCGCCTCGCTCATGGGACTCCCGGTCACCTATGTGCTCACGCACGACAGCATCGGCGTGGGCGAAGACGGGCCGACGCATCAGCCCATCGAGCACCTCGCGATCCTGCGCGCGACGCCCAACTGGATCGACCTTCGTCCGGCCGACGCCAACGAGACGGTCGAGGCCTGGAAGATCGCGCTCCAGACGACCGACGCCCCGGTCGGCCTCATGCTCACGCGCCAGAACCTGCCGACGATCGACCGCTCGAAGTACGCGGCGGCGAGCGGCATCGGCCGCGGCGCCTACGTGCTCGCCGACGCGGCGGACGGCGGAGCGCCGGACGTGATCCTCATCGCCAGCGGCAGCGAGGTCGCCCCGGCGCTCGAGGCGCACGAGCGTCTCGTCGCCGACGGCGTGCGCTCGCGCCTCGTCAACATGGCGTCCATGCAGCTGTTCGCGAGGCAGGACGCCGACTACCGCGAGAGCGTCCTGCCGCCCGCGTGCAGCAGCCGGCTCGCGATCGAGGCGGGCGTCACCTTCGGCTGGGACCGCTGGGTCGGGGACGGCGGCCAGATCATCGGCCTCGACCACTACGGCGCCTCCGCTCCCGCCGGCACGCTGTTCCAGGAGTGGGGCTTCACCGCGGACAACGTGTACGCGCGCGCCAAGGCTCTGGCCGGCTGATCGGTCAGACACGCGTGGGGGCGGCCCCGGCGGCCGCCCCCACGCTCCTCGCCGCGCGCCGCGCGCCGGCCGGGCGACGACGTCGCGGCCGCCCCACCGGGGCGGCCGCGACGTCGTTCCCGCCTCCCGGGGCGGTCCCGCCACCCATCCCGCCGCTTGACAGCGTTCCCCCTCCTTCTATGATGTGTGCGACTGTGTGTGAACTTGTCGCACGCTGAGCGATGACGCCGGGGGGGCCGATGTCTGCCGAGGAAGCGCCAGATGCCCGAGAGATGATCCCGGCGGAGCGGCGCACGCGCATCGTCGAACTCCTCGAGGAGCGGCGCGCGGTGCGCGTCTCCCTGCTCAGCGAGGCGCTCGGCGTCTCCGAGATGACGATCCGGCGCGATCTGGAGCAGCTCGAGCGCGCCGGCCTCCTCTCGCGCATGCACGGCGGCGCCATCCTCAAGCGGCGGATCCTCGAGGAACCTCGCTATCTCAACAACGTGCGCACGCGCTCCGAGGAGAAGCACCGCATCGCCAAGGCGGCCGCGGCGACGATCGTCGCCGGCGAGACCGTGTTCCTCAGCTCGGGCACCACGGCCGCCATGGTGCTGAGCCACGTGGACCCGCAGATCCACGCGCGCATCGTGACGCACAACATCGGCGCCATCTCGACGGCGCAGCAGTCGTCCCTCGACATCGTCCTGCTCGGCGGGTCCTACCGGCCACGCTCCAACGCGCTCGAGGGCGCTCTCGCGATCGAGGCCGTGACCATGTTCCACGCCTCGCGGTTCATCCTCGGGGCCGACGGGGTGACGCTCGAGGAAGGCGTGACGACGCCGAGTATCGGCCTCGCCGGCATCGAGCGCGCCATGATCCGCCAGACCCGCGGCGAGATCGTCGTGCTCGCCGACAGCAGCAAGTTCGGCGTGGTGGGCGACGTAGCCATCTGCACCCTCGACAAGATCGACGCCGTCATCGTCGACAACGGCGTCGGCGAAGATGTCAGAGGGGAGATCGAGCGTCTCGGGCTGCGCCAGGTCGTGGTCTGAGCGTCCCGGCGGCGCTCCGCGCCGCCGCTCGCGCAGGCCCCCAGAGCCGGCGCGGCCACGCGCGACTCACAGAGACCAGTACGCCGCCTGTGTCTCCCTTGCGCGCGCCACGGCCGCCAGGGCCCGATCGGTCGTCCCGCCCGGCTCCGGCGCCCGCTCCTCGTTCACGGCGCGCAGCACCGCCTCGACCGCGCGTCCCGAAGCGCCGCGGTCGTAGCCGCCTTCGAGCACGAACGCGAGCTTGCCCGCGCACAGTTCCCGCGCCAGCACGGCGCACCGCAGCGCCATGTGGGCGAACCCCGTCTCGGTGACGAGCATCCCGCCCAAGGGGTCGTCGGCGTGGATGTCCTGCCCGGCGGAGACGAGGATCGCCTGCGGCGCGTACTGCCGGACGATGGGCTCGAAGACGTCCGAGAAGACGGCGCCGTAGTCGCCGTCGCCCGATCCGGCGGGCAGCGGCACGTTGACGGTGAAGCCCTCGCCGGGCCCCTCGCCGCACTCGCTGAAGAACCCGCTGCCGGGGTAGTGCGGCCACTGGTGCGCCGAGGCGAACAGGACGCGGGGCTCGGCGTAGAAGGCGGCCTGCGTGCCGTTGCCGTGATGCACGTCCCAGTCCAGGATCGCCACGCGCTCGTAGCCTTGCGTGAGCAGCCGTGCGGCCGCGATCGCGATGTTGTTGAAGAGGCAGAAGCCCATGGCGCGGTCGGGCGTCGCGTGATGACCGGGCGGGCGGATGAGCGCGAACGACACCAGACCGTCTTGCCAGAGCTCGGTGGCTCGCAGCGCGCCGCCCGCGGAGAGAAGCGCCGCGTCGTAACTGCGCGGCGAAACGTGCGTGTCGGAGTCGAGCCAGGAGCCCTTGCCCTGCGCCGCCCGCTTGATCATCGCCAGATGAGCGCTCGTGTGGACGAGAAGGATGTCGTCTTCGGTCGCCGGGGCGGGACCCTCGACGACCGTCAGTCGCGGCCACAGATCCGTCCCCCGCAGGTGCTCGACGAGCGAGCCGACGCGATCCGAGCCCTCGGGGTGCTCCCCGGTGTCGTGCTCGGCGTACGCCTCGTCCCAGATGATGGCCGCGTCCACGGCGCCTAGGATACCCGCGCCGGCCACGAACGGCCACAGAACCGCCCGGGTGCGGCGGGCCCGCGCCGGCCCTCAGCTCTCGCGAGCCTCGCGAAACGCGGCCAGATACGGCTGCGCCAGCTTCTCCCAGAGGTCGGTGGCGGCACGCACGTCCGCGCCTTCGGGGTCAAGCCCGTGCTGGATGGCCAGGCCGTCGACGATCGCGATCATGAGCATCGCGAACGGGCGCAGTTCCGCCCGCTCCGCGGGGTCGTCGGCGTCGAGGCAGCGCAGCACCGTCTCCCGGTAGCCGTCGTAGAGCGC
>CAYTRM010000221.1:4577-5177 GCA_964440225.1 uncultured Thermoleophilia bacterium
GCCGCGGAGGTCGGGGTCGCGGAGCGCGTGCGGCAGCGTGTCGAAGAACGACTGGAAGTTGTCGGCGTCGGCGGCGATGCGGGTCTCGCCGGCGATGAGCGCGCGCACGCGCTCCTCGCCGGGGGGGATGCCGGCCGTCTCCTCGATGAGGCCGCGGTTGGCGTCGTGCGCCAGCGAGTCGACGAGCGCGGTGACGAGCCCGTCCTTGTTGCCGAAGTGGTAGCCGATGCTCGCCTTGGACTCGCCGGCCTCGGTGGCGATCGCCGAGAGCTTGAGGGCCTCGAAGCCGCCCGCCGCCACCAGCCTCTGCGCGGCGGCGAGGATGCGCTGCGCCGTCGGCGGAAGCGCCTCCATGGGATCCTCGAGCAGCAGCGGCTCGGGCAGACCGAGGCCCTTCGCGAGACTGCGCCGCTTGTCGTCCATCGCGCTCACATCACGTCCTTCTCGCGAGCCCCTCATCTGGACTTGTCATGCTGTGCATCGGTTGCTATCATACATTTGTCCGTCCGGACAGACAAGCCTTGTGGACGCCCGGCGGCCCCTCGATCGGGGCCCGCCATACGGGCCCGAATGCGACTCGACACCGTTCACACGAAGCTC
>CAYTRM010000222.1:0-5154 GCA_964440225.1 uncultured Thermoleophilia bacterium
CGCAGGCCGTGGTCTACAAGAACGACGTGGGCCCGAACCTCAAGGACGGCGCGACGCTGATGTTCGCGCACGGCTTCAACATCCACTTCGGCCAGATCGTGCCGCCGAAGACCGTCGACGTGACCATGGTCGCCCCCAAGGGCCCCGGTCACATCGTGCGGCGCCAGTACGAAGAGGGCAAGGGCGTGCCGGTCCTCATCGCCGTGCACCAGGACGCCAGCGGCACGGCCCAGGCCCAGGCGCTCGCCTACGCCGCCGGCATCGGCGGCCTGCGCGCCGGCGGCCTCGAGACGACGTTCGCCGAAGAGACCGAGACCGACCTCTTCGGCGAGCAGGCCGTGCTCTGCGGCGGCGCCATGGAGCTGGTCACCGCCGGCTTCGACACGCTCGTCGAGGCGGGCTACCAGCCGGAGATCGCGTACTTCGAGTGCCTGCACGAGCTCAAGCTCATCGTCGACCTGATGTGGGAGAAGGGCATCGCCGGCATGCGCTACAGCATCAGCGACACGGCCGAGTACGGCGACCTCACGCGCGGCCCGCGCGTCATCGACGAGAACGTGCGCGACACCATGCGCGAGCTGCTCGCCGAGATCCAGAGCGGCGAGTTCGCGCGCGAGTGGATCCTCGAGAACCAGGCCAACCGTCCCGTGTTCAATGCGCTTCAGCGCCAGGGCAAGGAGCACCTCATCGAGACCGTCGGCAAGGAGCTGCGCGGCATGATGAGCTGGATCGACGAGGGCGGGCTCGACATCGACGTCTGAGCAAGCCCGGGATCGGTGCCCGGATCGTCCGTCAGCTTCCCAAGGGGGTGCGTGAGATGAGCGCGAACGGCAGAGTCGTGGCGCAGGGCGACCTCGCGCCCGAGTCGCTTGCGTACCTCGAGGGCGAGGGCCTCCGGGTGGACGTCGTCGCACCCGGCGACGACGACGCGCTGCTCCGGGCGATCCCGCAGGCCGACGCGCTGATCGCCGCGCCGGGGAGCGCCGTGCCGGCGGACGTCCTGCGCGCCGGCCGGCGGCTCATGCTCGTCGCCCGGCCCGGCGCCGACGTGGCCGACATCGACGTGGCCGAGGCGACCAGGCGCGGCGTGATCGTCGTCCACACTCCGCGGAGCAACGTGGTCTCGGAGGCCGAGCAGGCACTGGCGATGCTGCTCGCCTGCGCCCGCGACCTCGCGCGCACCGACGCCGACCTCAGGGCCGGCCGCTGGCAGAAGGGCCGCTGGGCCGACTCCGGCGTCGAGGTGCGCGGCAAGACGCTCGGCCTCGTGGGCTGCGCGGACGGCTCGGCGCTGCTCGCCGAGAGCGCCGGCGCTCTCGGCATGCGCGTGCTGGCCTGCGATCCGCGCGCATCCGCCGAAGCCTTCTGCGGCTCGCCGCTCGAGCGCGATGAGCCCGGGCGCGTCTACGGCGAGTCCGACTTCATCGTCGTGCACCTGCCGGCCGGCGCCGAGACCGACGGCGTCGTCGGCGCCGGCGAGTTCGCGCTCATGAAGCCCGGGGTGCGCTTCGTCAGCCTGTCCGGCTCTGACGTCGTCGACCGCGCCGCTCTGCTCGGCGCGCTCGAGAGCGGCCGCGTCGCGGCCGCCGCGCTCGAGGTCTCCGCCGCCGACCTGCGCCCGGGCGACGCCCTGCTCGCCGCGCAGAACGTCCTGCTCACGGCGCACCTCGAGGCCTCGACGGCCGACGCCCGGCGCCGCGCCGCGATGACCGCCGCCGAGCAGGTGGCCGGCGTGCTTCGCGGCGAGTTCCCCAGCGGCGCCGTCAACGTCCCCGTCGAGGCCGGGGACGACGCCGGCGAGCTGATGCCGTACCTCGATCTGTGCACGCAACTCGGCCGTCTCGTGGTGCAACTCGCCGGCGATCCCGTGGGCGCCGTCCACGTCACGTACGGCGGGAGCGTCGCCTACTTCGACACCCACCTGCTGACCCTCGGCGTCCTCGCCGGCGTCCTCGCCGGCCGCGCCGACGGCCCGGTCAACTTCGTGAACGCGAAGGGCATCGCCGACGCCTGCGGCGTCGGCGCCACCGAGGAGCGGCAGTCCGACGTCCCCGACTTCCCGCGGCTCATCACCGTCACGGCCGCGGGCGCGGGCGGGGAGGTGTCTGTCTCCGGCACGTCGCTCGGCCGCGAGCACAAGCCGCGGCTCGTCAGGGTGTTCGGCGAGGATGTCGACATCGCGCCGGCGCCGCGCATGGCCTTCCTGCGCTACGTCGACGTGCCCGGTGTCGGGGGCAAGCTCGGCACGCTGCTCGGCCAGTGGGGCGTCAACATCGGCCACATGTCGGTAGGGCGTGGGCGGCTCGGCAACGAGGCCGTCATGGCGCTCACGCTCGACTCACCGCTGTCCGCGGCGCAGATCGACGAACTCGTCGAACACTGCGGCCTCGAGTACGCGCGCGCGGTCGAACTGTAGTCGCCGCGACGGCCGCGCCGCCGCATCTCGCGCGGCTTGTGCATCTGGACACAAGCGCGGCCGTGCGGTATCCTGTGGCGCATGCGAGACTCGATACATCGCCCGTCGTGACGGCTGGAGCGGGCGGGGCGGCACGACCGCCCCGCCCGCTCCAGCCGGCCCCCGCATCACGCCACGAGATCCCTCGCCGCCTCAGGCCCGTGCGCCTGCTCCCACGCCTCACGATCACGCGATCGCGCGCGGCCGCAGCCCGGTCCGGGCCTCCCGTCGCCTCGGCCGCCGAGCATACGGGCGAGGCCGGGGACGCAGTCCCATGCGGCCCCTCCTGACTGGGCGTTCAACGTTTGTGCAAGGCCGCACGCACGCCTAGAATCGCGTCCCTGCATACTCGATCATCCGTTCCGCCGGCCGCACCCCCGGCGCCCGACCATCCACGAAAGGACCACAAGATGCAGAAGCGCTTCCTCATCACCCCCGGCCCGACGCCCGTGCCGCCGGAGGTGCTGTCCGCGCTCTCCGAGCCGGTCATCCACCACCGCGCGCCGCGCTTCACCGAGATCCTCACGCAGGTCGTCGCCGGGATGAAGTACATCTACCAGACCAAGAACGACATCATGGTGTACTCCGCCAGCGGCACCGGCGCCATGGAGGCCGCCGTCACCAACGTCGTGAACCCCGGCGACCACGTCCTGGTCGCCTGCGTCGGCAACTTCGGTGAGCGCTGGAAGAAGCTCACCGCCACGTGGGGCGCCGAGGTCACGGCGCTCGACTACGCGTGGGGCACCAAGGCCGACCCGGCCGACATCGAGAAGGCGCTCGCCGCCGACCCGGCGATCAAGGCCGTGTACGTGCAGCACAGCGAGACGTCCACGGGCGTCGTCAACGACATCAAGGCGATCGGCGAGATCGTCGCGAAGACGCCGGCGATCCTGGTCGTCGACGCCATCAGCGGCCTCGGCGCCAGCGATCTGCAGACCGACGCCTGGAAGGTCGACATCGCCGTCGCCGGCTCCCAGAAGGCGCTCATGGTGCCGCCGGGCCTGGCCTACGCCGCCGTCAGCGACAAAGCCTGGGCCGTCATCGAGCAGTGCACGACGCCGCGCTTCTACTTCGACTTCGTCGCCATGCGCAAGAAGATGACCGGCGACTCCGCCCAGACGCCGTACACGCCGGCCGTGAGCCTCATGGTCGGGCAGAACGCGGCCATCGACCTGATCAGGGAAGAGGGCCTCGAGAACGTGTTCGAGCGGCATCGCGTGCTCGGCAAAGCCGCGCGCGAGGGCGTCAAGGCGCTCGGCCTCGAGCTGTTCGCGGTCGAGGATCCGGAGGCGAACTCCGTCACCGCCGTCAAGGTGCCCGAGGGGGTCGACGGCGGCAAGATCGGCAAGATCGCCCGCGACAAGTACGGCGTGTGGCTGGCCGGCGGCCAGGGCGCCGTCAAGGGCAAGATCTTCCGCTTCGGCCACTGCGGCTACTTCGGCCACAGCGACATCGTCGTCGGTCTGAGCACCGTCGAGATGGTGCTTTCCGAACTCGGCTACGACGTCAAGTTCGGCGCCTCCGTGGGTGCGGCCGAGCAGGTGTTCATGACCAGCACTGTGCTGCTGTAGAGGGGGCGAGAGGACATGACCGACATCAAGAAAGTCCTGGTCAAGGAGAAGCTCGCCCCCGAGGGCGTGGCCTACCTTGAGGAGCGCGGCTACCAGGTCGACATCGGCACCGAGTGGGATGCGGACGAGCTGCTGGCCCGCATCCGCGAGTACCACGGGATCATCATCCGCTCGGCCACCAAGGTGACGGCCGAGGTCATCCAGGCCGGCGCGAACCTGCAGGTGGTGGGCCGCGCCGGCGTCGGCGTCGACAACGTCGACGTCAAGGAGGCGACCAAGCGCGGCGTCATCGTCGTGAACGCGCCGCAGAGCAACGTGCTCTCCGCCGCCGAGCAGACGGTCGCCCTGATCATGGCCTGCGCCCGCAATCTCGCCCAGGCACACGCCGACCTCAAGGCCGGCAACTGGAACAAGGGCAAGTGGGGCAAGGGCGGGGTGGAGCTGCGCGGCAAGACGCTCGGGATCATCGGGCTTGGTCGCATCGGCTTCCTGGTCGCCGAGGACGCGCGCGGCCTCGGCATGAACGTGCTCGCCTACGACCCGTTCGTGCCGGCCGAGAAGTTCCACGAGCTCGGCCTCGACCGTGCCGACAGCCCTGACAAGATCTACCGCGAGGCCGATTTCATCACCGTCCATCTGCCGAAGAACGCCGAGACCCTCGGCTTCATCAGCGACGAGGAGTTCGCCAAGATGAAGGACGGCGTGCGCGTGATCAACGTCGCCCGCGGCGGGATCATCGACGAGGAGGCCTGGGCGCGGGCGATCGAGAGTGGCAAGATCGCCGCCTCCGCCGTGGACGTGTACCCGAAGGAGCCGACCACGGAGAGCCCGCTGTTCAAGTACGACAGCGTGGTCGCGACGCCGCACCTCGGCGCCAGCACGGCAGAGGCGCAGCTGCGCGCCGGCATGATCATCGCCGAGCAGGTGGCGGCCGTGCTGAACGGCGAGTTCGCCAGCAACGCCGTGAACATCCCTCTGGCGCCGGGTGACGACGCCGACGAGCTCATGCCCTTCCTCGGGCTCTGCGAGCAGCTCGGCAAGCTCGTCGTGCAGATGGCCGACGGCCCCGTGGACGCCTTCGAGATCGCCTACGGCGGCGGCATCGCCCGCTACGACACGCGCATCCTC
>CAYTRM010000223.1:0-5145 GCA_964440225.1 uncultured Thermoleophilia bacterium
TCGATGTCGATGGCCGCTACGAACTCGATGTCGCGGATGTGGTAGCCGCCGACCACGGGGTGCATGAGCCCGGGGACGAAATCTGACTTCTTGGCGTTCTTGTAGAACTCCACGCCCTGCACGAACGACGAGGCGCAGTTGCCGACGCCGATGATCGCGACGCGTACTGGATTGCCCAAGGTCGATCTACCTCCACTGGCTGCGGCCGCAGCGGCGACCGCTCGATCGGGGGCCCGAAGCAGGGCGCACAGGCTGCTCCCGCGGGGCTCAAGTTAACGGGCGAGAGTATATCACGCGGCCGGGGACTCGACGTCTGGGCGCCGTCAGGACGAAGGGGCGGCGCCCCGCGAGCGCGCCTCCGCTCAGCCGCCGCCCTCCGCGCGCCGCTCCTCGCGCCGCAACTTGCGCAGCACGTGGACCATGCGGTGCGCGACGGTCAGCGACGTCAGGACGGCGAGCAGGTAGAGGACCCACACGAGGACGCTCGTCTCACCGAGGTGCCAGCCGGAGCACAGGAAGCCGATGCCGAGCAGCACGAGGCGCTCCGGGCGCGACATCAAGCCCACCTTGCAGTCGACGTCGAGCGCCTCGGCGCGGGCGCGTGTGTAGGAGACCATCTGCGCGGCCCCCATGAACACCAGGGCCGCGATGACGGGCGGCCAGCTCCCCTCGCGCACGAAGTAGACGACGAGGGCGGCCGCTATCAGCAGCTCGGAGATCCGGTCGGTGGTCGAGTCGAGAAAGGCGCCCGCCCTGGTCGACCCGGCGCCGGCGCGCGCCACCGCGCCGTCCAGGGCGTCGCAGATCGCCGCGACGGCGCCGACGAGCACGGCCCAGCCGAAGTGCCCGGTGATGATCAGGGGCAAGCCGGCGATCTGCAGCAGCAGGCCGAAGACCGTGAGCATGTCGGCGGTCACCCCGGCGCGCGCCAGGACGATGCCGAGCTTGAAGAACCCACGGCGAGCGCCGTCGGTGTAGCGCGTCTTGAGGTTCGTCACGTCAGCCGTCGCGCTCGCGCACGGTGAGCGGCGAGGACTGGGTGGCGGCGCTCGGCTGCACGTTCACGGCGAACGCCCACGCGGCCAGCACGACGAGGCCTCCGGCGACCGCATCGATGATGAAGTGGTTGCCGGTGGCGACGATCGCGACGAGGACGACGACCGCATACGAGAAGCCGAAGATGCTCAGCCAGCGCTCGCGGCCGAGCGCGCAGAGCGCGATGGCGATGAAGAGCGCGTAGCCGAAGTGCAGGCTCGGCATGGCCGCGAACGGGTTGGCCAGCAGCCCGTTCTCGAGGATCTGCTCGCGCACGCCCTGCAGGAAGTTGATGTCGGCGACGCCGGACGTGAAGATCATGCGCGGCGGCGCCGTGGGCAGCAGCGCGAACACGATGACGGCGATGAAGTTCATGGCGAGGAACCAGTTGCGATACAGCGCCCACTGGCTGCGCCGCTGCGTGAAGATCCACACCATGGTGCCGATGATGAGCGGCAGGTGCAGGTTGGCGTAGATCCAGACGAGAGACGTCATGAGCGGCTCGACCGCGCTGATGCGCCCCTGGATCCACGGCTCCCACCAGATGCCGAGGGCCTTCTCCAGATTCATGAAGTAGACGCCGTTGGCGATGGCGATGGCCTCGCGACCCTGGGCGAGCGCCCTGGATACGTCGTAGGCCGCGT
Organism: uncultured Thermoleophilia bacterium; assembly: GCA_964440225.1. Taxonomy (GTDB): domain Bacteria; phylum Actinomycetota; class Thermoleophilia; order UBA2241; family UBA2241; genus CAIXSE01. The sequence continues at coordinate 1,680 of CAYTRM010000223.1, forward strand.
AGCACGCGACCATGATCATGCCTTGGCGGAGCACGTCTTCCCCGCCCCGCGGGGCGAGAGAGAACCTGGCGTCGTTGAGAAGACGACCGACCGCAGGCCTGAGGCGCGAACTCACCCTCTCCGTCCTCCCGTCAGGTAGGCGTCTTGAACAGGCACCCACATCTGAAGCACGATACCAGAGCGATGGGGACGCGGGCAACTGATCCGAAGGCGCCGCGCGTGCCTGCGATGGTGGTGGGCCGTGAAGGATTCGAACCTTCGACCTTGGGATTAAGAGTCCCCTGCTCTACCAACTAAGCTAACGGCCCACGCGGGGCGAGGCGATATGGTACCAGCCTGCCGCGGTCTTGCCAAACCCCGGACTCAGCCGCCGAAGACGTGCCGCCCCGCCACCTCGTAGCCCTCGGCGGCCACGGCCGCCTCGATGCTCTCGAGAGGCACGGCGGCGGCATCGAAGTCGACGGCCACGGTCTTGTCGCCGACGTCGACGAGCGCCTTCTCCACCCCGTCCAGAGCCTTGAGAGCCGACTCGATCGCCATCTTGCAGTGGTCGCACGATACCGACGGAACGTTGAGCACGACGTGAGTGGCCATCGTCATCCCTTTCCCTCTGCCGCCGGCGACCCGAGCTCGTCGAGCCGGAAGGTCGCCGACCGCCCTTCGCCGAAGTCGACGGTGACGCTGTCGACAGGCGCCAGCAGGTCGATGACCTTACCTTCCCCGGAGGGCGTGCATACGATCGCGCCACGCTTGGGCGCCCGCTTGCGGAACGAGACGTAGACCTGGTGCTCGTACTTGAGACAGCACATGAGACGGCCGCAGCAGCCGGAGATCTTGGTCGGGTTCAGCGGCAGGTTCTGGTCTTTCGCCATGCGGATCGACACGGGCTCCTGATCGCCGGCGAAGGTGGCGCAGCACAAGCTGCGCCCGCAGGGCCCGAAGCCCCCGACGATGCGTGACTCGTCGCGGGCGCTCACCTGCTTGAGCTCCACGCGCCGGCCCAGGCGGTCGCTGAGCTTGCCGACCAGCTCCCTGAAGTCGACACGCTCCTCCGCGTAGAACGTGATCGTGAGCTTGGGGCTGTCGAAGGCCTGACGGGCGTCGACGACCTTCATGTCGAGCCGCAGCTCGGCGGCCAGGCGGCGACACTCGGCTTTGGCCTCGAGTTCCGCCCCGCCGTGCGAGGCGATGGTCTCGAGGTCGGCGGCGGTCGCCTTGCGCAGGACGCGCTTGAGACCGCGCGGGGCGGCGTCCGGCGCCACGTCGTCCGGCCCCTTGACGAGCCGGCCGAAGTCGGCGCCGCGCGTCGTCTCGACGACGACGCCGTCGCCTGCGGCGAGCTCGAGGTCGCCGGCGTTGAACTTGTAGACTCTGCCGCCGCCGCGAAACACGACGCTCGCGATCCTAGGCACTGTCTGAGACCTCCTCGAAGCGCGCGAACATGGCGAGCAGCGCGAGCTTCTGGTCGATGTTCAGGTAGAGATCCTTGCGCGTCCGCGCGGCGATGCCGAGAAGCCGCGCATAGTGCTCGGGCGTCGCCACCGCGTCGGAGACGACTTCGTCCCCGCGGTCGCTGTTCCAGAGTACATCGGTTGCCCCGGAGGCGACCACCCAGAGGTCGCGGACCCAGGCCGCGAGCAGGTCGAGAGCGTCCAGCGCGGCGAGGCGCCGCAAGCGGCGGTCCTCGCGCTTCGCGCGCTCCTCAGCCCGGCTCGCGTACCACTTCAGGTCCTTGGGATCCTGGAACTGCTGCTGCAGCGCCGCCGTGGCGGCGGTCAGGTCTTTCGCCACGGCCTCGGAGATCGCGGACTGCTGGTCCTCGAGAACGCCGATGAAGGCCGCCGCCGGCTCCCGGCCGTCGGCCGCACGCGCCCCGGAGAAGAACGCCGCCGCGTGCCTCAGGTACTCCGGGCGGCGCCCCGGACCCTCCGCGTCGGCGACCAGCCGAGCGGCTCGCTCCACGGCGCCGCGCGACAGCCGCGCGAGCGCCTCGGCGGCCGCGGCGTCCAGGCCGTGCCGCTCCTGCAGGTGCGCGCGCAGCACGGCGTCGCTCACCGGGCGGAACTCGACGGTCTGACAGCGCGAGACGATGGTCGGGAGCACACGCTCGAGCCGGTCGGTGACGAGCAGGAAGACCACGTAGGACGGCGGCTCCTCGATGCTCTTGAGCAGTTTGTTGGCGGCCGTCTGATGCAGGTGCTCGGCCTCGGGGATGACCCAGACGCGGCGCGCGGCGGCGAACGGCTTGAGGCTGAGGTCGGCGATCACCGGCTTGATCTGCTCGAGGCGATACTGGTCGCCCTCGCGCTCCAGCACGTGCAGGTCCGGATGCGCGCCGCGCCGCGCCCGCTCGCACTCGGCGCAGGCGCCGCAGCCGCCGCACGGCGACACCAGCGCGGCGCCGAGCTCTGCGGCGAACGCCGTCTTGCCGAGCCCCTCCGGACCGGCGAGCAGGTACGCGTGGCTCAGCGTGCCGTCGCGGAGCGCGCGCGCGAAGAACTCCTTGGCGCGCTCCTGGCCGGGTATGTCCTGGAACATGCCGGGCCCCTCAGTCGCCGAGCCGCAGACCGGCGTCGGCTATCGCGTCGAGAGCCGCCGCCTCCACGTCGGCCGCGACCAGGTCCACGTCGCGGAAGCCGTCGACGAGGCGCACTCGCTCGGGGAACCGCCGCGCCAGCGCGGCGAACCCGACGGCGACGCGCTGCTGGAGCTCCAGCCCCTCGGCCTCGATGCGGTCAGGAGCCCCGCCGGCGCGCGCCAGGCCCACGACCGGGTCGACGTCGATCACCAGCGTCAGGTCCGGGATCACGCCCTGCAGCCCCGGCTCGTTGGCGGCGAGCACCTCGTCCACGCCCAGCCCGCGGGCGAACCCCTGATAGGCGAGCGACGAGTCGAGGTACCGGTCGAGGACCAGCACGCGCCCGGCATCCAGCTCGGGCAGCAGGACCGCCGCGACGAGCTCCGCCCGCGCGGCGGCGTACAGGAGGGCCTCCGTCCACGGCGCGAGCGGGGACGTGCCGCTCAGAAGGATCTCGCGGATGGCCTCACCGACGGGGGTGCCGCCCGGTTCGCGGATCACGGCGCCCGGCGCGTCCGCCGGGCCGACGGGCAGTCCGCAGTCCGCGAGACGCTCGCAGAGCAGCGCGGCCTGCGTGCTCTTGCCGCAGCCGTCGCAGCCCTCGAGGCTGATGAGGACGCCTCTGCGCTCGCGTGAGGGTCCGGCTGCGCCGCCCCCCTCGTCCGGCCTCCCGCGTCGCTCGATCATGTCGCTCTCCTCCGCGAGCCGGCGTGGGCGGCGCCCGCCTCCGGCCCGTTCGCGCTCAGTCCGCCTTCTTCGCCTTGGCGCGGGCGCGGTACTTCTCCTTGCTCGGACAGTCGATGTCCACGCAGAGGACCCAGGGGCGGCCGCGGCCGCCGCCGCCGCCCACCTTGATCTCCGGCCATCCGCACTCTCCGCACGTCTTGC
>CAYTRM010000224.1:0-5096 GCA_964440225.1 uncultured Thermoleophilia bacterium
GGCAAAGCGGTGGTGGTGGCGATTGAGAGCGTGCTGTGGGGGGGCCAGCGATGCCGGGTGACCATCAAGCCGGCGGCGCCAGGGCTCTCGGCGGGCCTGCGGGGCAAGGCGAACGACCCGAAGAGCGGCATTTGCGGGGCGAAGCCGTTCGACAGCGAAGGCCGGGCGGGGCTGGTGGTGGAGGATGAGGACCTGGCCGGGACAGCGACGGCGCTGGTTGTGTTTGAAGCGAGCGGGCGGGTGGTATGCAAGTTCCCCACAGTCATCGGAGGAGCCTGAAAAACAACCACAGAGACACCGAGGTCACAAAGAAGAAGCAAACTGGAAGAGGCGTGTCTTTTCTGTCTCCTCTGTGTTCTCTGTGCCTCTGTGGTGAAAAAACAATCCCCATGATTTTAGACCACCTTGATAAATTGGGCGCGAGCGCGTTCCAGGGCTACCTCGTCCGCAAGGACCTGGTGCGGAAATACAGCCGGCAATACCCGGTGCCGACCTACGTGGTCGAGTTTCTCCTCGGGCGCTACTGCGCCACGACCGACGAGAAGGAGATCGAGGAGGGGCTGCAAATCGTCGAGCGACAATTGAAGGACCGCACAGTCCGCACAGGCGAGGAGGAGCTGTTCAAGGCGCGCGCTCGCGAGATGGGTCACGTGAAGATCATCGACCTCATCACCGCTCGCCTCGACCAGAAGTCGGACTCGTACTTCGCGACGTTGCCGAGCCTGCAGCTCAAGGACTGCCGCATCGAGTGGGAGACCATCCGGTCCCACGAACGCATGCTCACCGGCGGCTTCTACGCCGAGATCGAACTCGAATACGACGCGCTCATCGCCGAGCAGAAGAACGGCAGACCGTTCGGCATCACCACTGTGCGGCCGATCCAGATGTCGACGCGCGATGCCTTGGAACGTCTGGGCGAAGGCCGTCGCCGTTTCACCACGGAGCAATGGAAGTGGTTACTACTGCGCAGCTGTGGTCTTGAGCCCGAGAAGTTCACTCCGCGGCAGCAGGACGTGCTTCTTCTGCGCATGGTGCCGTTCGTGGTGCGCAACTACAACGCCGTCGAGCTGGGACCACGTGGCACCGGCAAGTCCCACCTTTTCCAGCAAGTCTCGCCGTACTCGCACCTCATCTCTGGCGGCAAGGCGACCGTGGCGCAGATGTTCGTCAACAACGCGAACGGGCAGCGCGGGCTAGTGTGCCAGTACGACGTCGTGGCCTTCGACGAGATCGGTGGCGTCTCGTTCGATCAGAAGGACGGCGTCCAGATCATGAAGGGCTACATGGAGTCAGGCGAGTTCAGTCGCGGCAAGGAAAGCATCCGCGGCGATGGTGGCCTGGTCTTCGTGGGCAACTTCGACGTCGATGTTGAGCACCAGCAGCGCGTGGTGCACCTGTTCGGGCCGCTGCCCAAAGACATGCGCGACGACACGGCCTTCATGGACCGCCTGCACTCGTACATCCCCGGGTGGGATGTTCCCAAGATGAGCGCGGACCTGTTCACAGAGCATTTCGCTTTGGTGAGCGACTTTCTCGCCGAGTGCTGGAACCAACTACGCGTGCGGAACTTGACGCACCTCTGGCAGCCGCGGGTGCAGTTCGGCGGCGCGCTGAGCGGTCGCGATACCACTGCCGTGACCAAGACCGTGGACGGCCTCATGAAGCTGCTCTATCCGGATGCCGAGATGGCGCTTGCCGACGAGGACATCGAGTGGGCTGTGCGGCTGGCACTTGAGTCGCGACGGCGCGTGAAGGAGCAGCAGAAGCGCATTGGCGCAGCCGAGTTCCGCAACACCCACTTCAGCTTCACGCTCGGTGAGGACGGCGTAGAGCAGTTTGTCGCCACGCCAGAGATTCAGAGCGAGGATTCGATCGGGGTCGACCCGCTGCCACCTGGCCAGGTCTGGGGCATCAGTCCCGGGGGTCAGGACGAGAACCCGGGGCTCTATCGCCTCGAGGTCAACGTCAACCCCGGATCGGGCGTGAAGGTCATCAACAAGCCATGCCCGCCGCCCTTCCAGGAGAGCATCAAGTTCGCGGAGCAGAACCTTGTCGCGCGAGCCAAGGAACTGGTCGGCGACCGCGATCCGCGCCACCACGAGTTCATGGTGCAGCTGCGTGCTTTCGACGCCGCCAAGAGTGGCGCGGGGCTAGGAGTGCCGGCGCTTCTGGCGCTGGCCGGCGCCTTGCTTGAGCGCAGCCTCAAGGGCGGTCTGATTACCGTTGGTGGCATCAATCTGGGCGGCATGATCGACCCGGTCTACAACGCTGTGAGCGTTGTGGAGCTGGCGATCGAAAAGGGTGCCGCACTTGTGCTGATGCCGGTGAGCGCGCGAAAGCAGTTGGCTGACCTTTCAGACGACATGGCGACGAAGGTCGACGTGCTGTACTACGCGGATGCGCGAGATGCATTGCTGAAGGCGCTGGTGGAGTGAACGCTGCTGGTCCAGCGGCACTACTCACGGCCTGGGGGATGGCCTGGGGGATGGGCGCTACCCAAGTCGGATTTCGGAGCTGCGCGGCTACCCGGCCAGGGGACTATGCGGCACGCGGCGGTGTGGACGGGGGCTGATGCCCCGGCCCTAGATCGGCGTCTTCTCCTGCGTGTCGGTGTTTGGGCCGAGAGGCCACCCCTCGTCGATGTCCGCCATCGAATCCGACAGCACCGCAATTTCGGTCGCTTTCGTGACGCGGTGAGCTGAGTAGCTCAATTCGAACTTGCGGCGCCGGCGCTTCTTGTAAAGCTCGCCGACCTTCGGTGCGTTGTCATAGGTGAGCACCCAGGCGCTATCAGCCACGCCGTTCAACGCGCACGCCAGATTCTCGTGATCCTCGGGCTTGAACGCGTTCATGTACAGAGAACCGGCCTTCTCAAAGTACGGCGGGTCGGCGTAGATGAAGGTGTCGGGATGCGTCGCGTACTCGGCGATGGTGTCGAGTCCGTCCTCGCATGTCACAGTGATGCAGTCCTTGTACAGGCTGAGAATCCTGATTCGCTCGCGTAGAGCGTCGCGATTGAAGCGCGCGTCGATCTTGTAGTTGCCTGTCTGATCCAGCCCTCCGATCGGGCCCCCGTTCAGGACACCTGACCGGTTTGTTCGGTTGAGGTAGAACGTGGCAAAGCCCAGGTCCGACGAGTGGGTTGTGTCGCCGGCCGCGTAGGTAGTGCGCTGGCGGCGCCACTCGTCGACATCAAGGCTCACGTCGCGTATTCGAGCCATGAGGAACTCGGGCTCCTCCACGAGAGTCTTCCAGAAGGCGTGGATAGCCGGATCGAGGTCATTGATGACCACGCTGCTGACCTGACCGGTCACGAGGAGTGCCAAACCGGCTCCGGCGCCACCCGCGTACGGTTCGATGTAGGTGCATCCGGCGAGGCCGTTATCCCTGATCATCTTGCGCAGTCGCGAGTAAAGCGCCACCTTGCCCCCGGGGTACCTGAGTGGCGACACGCGCGGACGTCGCCCTCCGACCGTCGTGCTCATGGCTTCATCAAGAAGCGCATGATCGAGTCGATCGAGGTCCACATCGCAATCACTTCGTCGCGGTCGACCTTGAAGTGATGATTGTGGTTCAGGGCATCGAGTGCGTCTTTGGTGGTCGTGTACGTGACGAGCTTTCCGGAGCGGATGCCCTCGACGCATTGGATCAGGTACGGCGGACCGTTCGCCTGGACGTACCCGAGCAGCCACTTCAGGGCGTGGCTCAACATCACCCGACCGTTCTGGTTGTTTCCGGTGCTCTTGATGTCGATGGACTTCGCCTCGGCGAAAGCTTTGATCGACTTCTCAAGGGCCGCCCGGACGGCCAGGAATGCGACGTTGGGGAATCGCTGGACGTCGAGCGCGGACAGCTCGCCGAGAAGGAGCTTCAACGCCTCCGGGTAACTGGCGGGTGCCTTGACCTGGCCGAGGTCGAGGTACCGCTTCGGCGTCTGTCTGCGAGGCGCGGTTGTGGTCGAGCCTGTTCCTTGACGTGCCGTCGCTCCCTGCGCATTTGACCCGGTCGCCCCAGCCGCCGCCCGGCCGTTGGACCCTGGCGCTTCACGTCCGTCGCCATGGCCGCTTCCGCGTCCAGACGTCGCAGCCGTCGATTCGGCTTGGGCTGACGCATCTGCTGCATCGCCAGCGACGATTGACTTGAGCTCGGTCATCAACTGCACGTAGCGTGGGCTCTCGACCGAGTTCAGGCTGCGAGTGTTGATGTTGCCCTCTAGCATGCCTTGGACGATTACCGTGGCGATCTCCTTGAACGCTTCATCGAAAACCGTCTTGGTGACCTGGCCGTCGGAATCCATCGCTAGTCCCGTGAGCTCGAGGAAGGCCTTCGACTCGTAGATGCGTGCCAACGTCGAAAGCCCCCGCGCCCACTGCTTGGTCGCGAGGAAGGTCTTGAGTTCGGCGTCGTCGTAGTCCACCGACTTGAACAGGTTGATGATGTGCGCGCGGAACACGAACTTCCGGACATCAATCGTCGGGTACCGAGTCAGGAGGTCTCTAAACTCGCGGCCGGCATCAATCTGCGCTTGGAAGAAGGCGGCCTGTCTGCCGGGGGTCCACGGGCGGCGCAAGTTGCCTGTGTGAATCGCAGCCACCAACTGATCGGCGTCAGCCTGGTTCGGCGCGATCATCACGCGGATATTGGAGGCGACCGACCTGTCGGGAAGCAGCGCGGCAAGCGCGGCAATCCTCGACTGGTAATCGGGGACGAGCATAGGGTTCTGGATCGCCTTCAGGGCCGCGAGTCGGCGGTTGCCTTCGACCATTATGTATTTGCCGCGACGCTTGATGACAACCGGCGTCTCGTGGGTCAGGTATCCGACCTTGCAGATGCCTTCGACAAGGCTGAGTGCATCTTCATTGACGAAGAGGTCCTCGATGATGTCGGCTTCGACCTTGGCGTTGGCCGTCTCCAGCCGCACATTCTTCGGGTTCAGGTGCACCTGTTTGAGGACGTCGAGCGTGACTTCTGGCCATTGGGATGTATCAAGCACCACTTCACCCCCTTATCGTCGCGCTCCAGCTTCGCGTGTTCGTCGAATAGACGTCGAACTGGCCAAACAGGCTATCACCAGATACGGACGGCGGAAAGAACGA
>CAYTRM010000225.1:0-5076 GCA_964440225.1 uncultured Thermoleophilia bacterium
GGCCTCCGGCTTGTCGATCTTGTTGACGACGATGACGATCGGCACCTGCGCCGCCTTGGCGTGGTTGATGGCCTCCACCGTCTGCGGCATGACGCCGTCGTCGGCGGCGACCACGATCGCGGCGATGTCGGTGACCTTGGCGCCACGGGCACGCATGGCGGTGAACGCGGCGTGGCCGGGCGTGTCGATGAAGGTGACGAGCTGGTCGTTGTGCTTCACCTGGTAGGCGCCGATGTGCTGCGTGATGCCGCCGGCCTCGCCGGCGGCCACCTCGGTCTCGCGGATCGCGTCGAGCAGGCTCGTCTTGCCGTGGTCGACGTGGCCCATGACGGTGATCACGGAGGCGCGCGGCTCGAGATCCTTGGGATCGTCGACGGCCGCCTTCTCGAGGTCCGCCTCTTCGTCGGCCGCGTGTGTGATCTCGATCTCGCGGCCGAAGTCGGTCGCCAGGACCTCGATGGCCTCATCGCTCAGGGTCTGCGTGATGGTGACCATCTCGCCGTAGCCCATCAAGGCCTTGATGATGTCGGGCGTGGAGATGCCGAACAGCTGCGACACGTCCTTGACCGAGGAACCCGATGGGACCTTGACCAGGCCCGTCGGGACCACGGGAGCGGCGTGCTGCTCTTCGCGCTCGCGACCGCGATTGCGCCCGCGGCCGCGACCGCGGCCGCCCTGTGGCGCGCCGCCGCGCCGGGAGGCGCCGGCGTCGATGATCACCCGGCGCTTCTTGCCGCCGGAGCCGCTGCTGCGGCGCCGGACGGCGCCGGCCGCCGGAGCGGCGTACGCCTTCTCGATGGCTTCGTCGTCGACGCTCACTTCACCGTCGACGACTTCGATGCCCGCCTTCTTGAGGTGGGCGAGGACATCGTCGACGCTCGTACCTCGCTGCGTCGCGATATCCGAGACTCTACGCTTCTCCGCCATTCACCTCACCGCCTTTCGTCTTGAGCACGGTGCGTCACGATCGCGCGCACCGCGGGGTCGAGCGTCGCCGGGCCGCGGAAGGCGCGCGCGAACGCGCGCCGCTTCTCCGCGGTCTCGAGGCAACTCTCTTCTGGACAGACATACGCGCTCCTGCCGGAGTCTCCCGGCCGCGCGGGGATGACGTCGCCGCGCACCAGCGACAGGCGCACGAGCTCGTCCTGGCTCCGCCGGCGGCGGCATCCGACGCACGTGCGCTCGGGGGTCGTCACGACCGTCATTCCTCGCCGGCGTCCGCCGCCTCGGCCGGCGCTTCGCCGGCCTCGGCCGTCTCCGGCCGGGGCTCCGCCGCGGCTTCGGGTTCGGGCTCGACGTAGTCGACGTGGATGCTGCAGTAGCGCGTTCCCGGCTCCGCCTGGTTGGGGCAGCGCTTGCCGGTGCGCATGATGGCCATGCACTGGCCGTCAACGCCCTCTTCGTCGGCGTACTCGTTGCGACTCTCGGCCTCGGCCATCTGCTGCTGGCTCTTGATGTCGATGCGCCATCCTGTGAGCTTGCTGGCGAGCCGGGCGTTCTGGCCCTCTTTGCCGATCGCCAGCGAGAGCTGATCGTCCGGCACGATGATCGTCGCGGTCTTCTCTTCGTCGTCGACGATCACCTCGCGCACGCGGGCAGGCGACAGAGCCTTGGCCACGAAGCGCGCCGGGTCGTCGTTGTACGGGATGATGTCGATACGCTCGCCGCGCAGCTCGCTGACCACCATGCGCACGCGTGAGCCGCGAGGGCCGACGCAGGCGCCGACCGGGTCGACCCCGTCGGCGCTCGAGATGACGGCGATCTTGCAGCGCCCGGGCACGGGCTTGCCGTCGCGGCCGCGGTAGCCGGTCTCGCGGGCCACCTGCTTGATGTGGACGAGGCCGTCGGCGATCTCCGGCACCTCGAGCTCGAACAGCTTGCGCACGAGCTCCTCGCTCCGCCTCGAGAGCTTGACCTGCGGCCCCTTGGCGGAGTCCTCGACGCGCACGATGACGGCCTTGATGCGAGCCCCGTGATCGTAGTGCTCGGTCTCGATCTGCTCGCCGCGCGGCAACTCGGCCTCGACGCGCCCCAGCTCGACGAGCGTGTTGTGACGCGGGTCGCTCTGCTGCACGATACCGGTGACGAGCTCGCCGATGCGGTCGATGTACTCGTCGTACATCAGATCGCGCTCGGCCTCGCGGATGCGCTGCAGGATGACCTGCTTCGCGGTCATCGCGGCGATGCGCCCGAAGTCGTCGGGAGTGACCTCGATGCGCTCCACCTCGCTCATGTCGACGCCGCTGAGGTCGAGCCCCACCTCCTCGCCGGTCTCCTCGTCGTGCACCTTCAGCGTGCTGACGTCGACGTGCTCCGGGAAGATGAGCTCGAAGACGCGCATGTCGCCCGTCTCCGTGTCGATCTCGACGGCCGCGAACTCGGCGGCCTCCGGGGACTTCTTGTAGGCGGAGAGGAGTGCGTCCTCGAGAGCCTCGACGAGCGCCTCGAAGGCTATGCCCTTCTCGCTCTCGATCTGACGCAGAGCCTCGATGATCTCTCTACTCACGATGGCCTCCGTCGGTTTCATGGTTGTAGACCACGTGCGCTCTCGCGATGCCGGCGAGCGGCACGGTGACGCTGCCGCCGTCGTCGAGCGTGAGGGTGGCCGAGACGGCATCCGCCGCAGCGAGCACGCCGCGGAAGTTGCGGCGCCCGTCCTGGGGCTCCTCGAGCTTCACCGCGACGTCGCGGCCGAGCGCGGCGGCGAAGTGATCCGGCTTGCGGATCCGCCGGTCGAGTCCGGGCGAGGACACCTCGAGCGAGTAGCGCTCGCGCACCTCGTCCAATGCCTGGCTGACGGCGCCGCACAGCTCGAGATCGACGCCGCCCGGCCGGTCGATGAAGAGCGTCAGCGTGGTGGCCGGCCGTCCGCGCACCTCGAGGTCGACGAGCTCGACCCCGGGGAAGCACTCGGCGAGCCTGGCGTCGATGGTCGCCTCCAGTTGCTCTCTCGTCTCCCTCATATACGACCCCTAACACGAGAAAAGTCGGTTGCCACCGACTTTCACGCAAGAGTCCGCCTCGTGGTGTGTTTGCCTGCGCGAGAAGTATAGCACCGCGCTCGTCGACCATACAAGGCGAGGCCCGGCGCCCAAGCTCAACCACGGCGGCCTCGTGCCGATACTGGGAGAGACAGTCCCGTCGTCGAGAGGCAGCCATGGGCGAGTACACGACCTTCGAGTGTCGCGAGTGCGGCTACAAAGCCGAGCGGATCCGCTGGGGCGTCAGCGTCTACGACCCCCGGCAGAGATTCATGCCGGCGTACTGTGTGGAGTGCAATACGATCGTCGAGGTCGACATGACCGGCGCCGACATCCACATCGACGAGTTCCGCTGCGTGGTCTGCGGGAGCGAACTCTTCTTTCTCGAGAAGGCGGCCTCGTACACCTGCCCCAAGTGCAAAGCGCACGACATGATGCTGCAGCAGGGCGAGTACTGGTGAGAGCCGACCGGTAAGACCCATCCCCTCCGGGCGGCGCCTCAGTCGGTGATGACCACCGGGCTGCCCGCCGGCACGAGCCGGCTGACCTCGAGCACGTCCTTGTCGCGCATGCGCACGCAACCGTGACTGATGGCCTTCCCGATGAGCTCCGGCTGATTGGTGCCGTGAATCGCCACGGGACCGCCCTGCACCCAGTCCGGCAGCTTGGGCTGGAAGGCGCTGATGCCGATGGCGAGCGCGCCGTAGACGCCTCCCGGCGACGGCGGCCGCAGCTTCTGATTGACGAAGAAGAAGCCCGCGGGCGTAGCGAGTCCGGGCCTCCCGACGGCCACAGGATAGGTCTCCTGGAGCTCGCCGCGACGATACACATGCAGTTCGCGGTCCGAGAGGTCGATGCCGATGCGGGACGTCGTCGTGTAGAAGGCCAGCCTGCCCTCGGGCACCCAACCGCGCGAGCCGTTCGGCCGCATCGCCACCCACACCCGGTACCAGATCGCGTCACCTACCTCGCGCGTCTCGTCGACCAGCACGAGCGTCGGATAGCCGTTGGGATTCACCTTGCCCAGTTTGGTGAGCACGCCCGCGTCCTTGCTCGGACGCCTGTAGACGGTGAACGGCCCGACGGCTTTGCCGACCGTCCAGCGTTCGTACTTGGGCTCCGCCGAACGGCTCGGATCCGGCGTCGGCAGCTCGATCTCCGCGAGCGCCTGAGTCGCGCCCGACCCCTCGGCGCGGCCGCGCACGGCGGCGTAGCCTCCGAAGGCTATCGCCAGCACCAGCCCGAGGCCGACTACGAGGATCACCAGATTGCGAGTGCGGGTACTCATTCCACGCCTAGAATAGAGCACCGCGCGGACCTTGTACACACGGGCCTCTGGCCACCCGCCGCCGGTGGCGTAGACTAGGCGCCTACGGGACCAACCAACGAAAGGAGCCCCGGATGCTCGCAGTCATCGTCATCCTCGTCATCCTGGTCGTCCTGGTGGCGATACTCGCGGGGATGTACAACAGCCTCGTGGGCCGCCGCAACCGGGTCGACAACTCGTGGAGCCAGATCGAGGTCCAGCTCAAGCGCCGCCACGACCTCATCCCCAACCTGGTCGAGGCGGTCAAGGACTACATGTCCTACGAGCAGGACACGCTCACCAGCGTCACCCAGGCGCGCGCCGCCGCCATCGACGCGGGAAACCGTGGTCCTGAGGCGCAGGCCCAGGCGGAGAACATGCTCAGCGACACGCTCAAGTCGCTCTTCGCCGTCGTGGAGAACTACCCCGACCTCAAGGCCAACCAGAACGTCATGAGCCTTCAGGAGGAACTCACTTCGACGGAGAACAAGATCGCTTTCGCGCGGCAGTTCTACAACGACAGCGTGCTCACCTACAACAACAAGATCCAGATGTTCCCCTCGAACCTCATCGCCGGGATGTTCAACTTCACGACCCGCCAGTTCTTCGAGGCGCCCGAGGGCGACCGCGCCGTTCCCACCGTCGACCTGCGCTAGCCCGAACCGGCCGGCACGCCGACCGTGTACGAACAGATCAGCCGCAACCGCCGGGCGTCGTGGCTCCTGGCCGGGCTCATGGTCGCGATTCTCGCCGCGCTCGGCTACGCCATCGGCGCCGCCACGATCGGCG